>JBFGQE010000071.1:0-11663 GCA_041564355.1 Gammaproteobacteria bacterium
CCCCGGGCATAGCCGAATGATTATTAGTTTCCTCTATATTAGAGAATTCTAATATTCTTTCAATATTACCTTGGGGATAGAAGTCCGAATCGGGGGCGATTCGAGGCGAGTTCCGAAATCGGGACAGCGAGGATATTGCTATAACCAGACGAAGAGGTGCTGTACCGATCGACCGGTATAAAGAGGGCGCAGCGGAATCAGGCCTGCAACAGAGTGGCCGGCGCGATTATCGAATCAGGGTATGGTCTCTTATTTCGTCGAGTTTTTCTTCGAGCAGCACGATCTGGTCGCGAAAATAATCCAGCCGCTCGATCGGGCTGTTGCTATTTTCGAGGTCGTTGAGCGCACGGTTCAGATCCTCGATTGCGCGTAGAATCTTGATTTCCTCGACCGACAGATCGAAGTTTCGCAGATTTCCACCCGGCTTCGCCGAGGCCTTACCCGATTTCGATGCTTTCATCTCTCAAACCTACCTGACCGAATTGTGGTGTGTCGTATTTTTAACCTTAACTAATAGCCATAAGATACGATTTTTACAAGAAAAATGCGCGCCTTCTACACGAATTTTTTCGCCCACCGGAGGCGCCATCTTCAGCTTTCGCGGCGCCGACCCGGCGCTGCCTGAAGTCCCTGGTCTGTCCGCGGGTGCCAGCGCTGGTGCCGAAATAACCCGCCCGCGTCGCGCGCCGACAGCGACCGCGTTAGCGGCCAATTTTTTTCGCTCGTCATCACGATTGGCAGGAACCTATCGTCACCTCGGCAAATTTTTATCTCGCGACACTTGCATTATCCGTACGGCAATGTAATAACCGTCGGCGACGGGAACCCGGGCCCGATTCCGGGGTCTCTTGATACACGGTGATTTTTCCGCGGCTCGCAGGTGCGACGATTGCGGGATTGCGACCTCCACCCTGACGGCTGCTGAATGCGTATCGATATCATACCACGTCTGCTTTTACTCGCGCTGCTGTTATCCGGCATCGCGCTGCAGCCCGGCCTCGCCGCCAACCGGCTCGCGGGACACCCTTCGCCTTATCTCGCGCTGCACGGGAACGACCCGGTAGACTGGCGACCCTGGCAGGCCGAGGTGTTCGCCGAAGCGGCGAAGGATAATCGCCTGGTGCTGGTCTCGGTCGGCTACTTTTCCTGTCACTGGTGTCACGTCATGCAGCGCGAAAGCTACCAGGACGAGGCGGTCGCAAGCATGTTGAACCGGCATTATGTATCGGTCAAGGTCGACCGCGAACTGGACCCGGACCTGGATCAACGTCTGATCGGATTCGTCGAGCGTGTCAGGGGCTCGGCCGGCTGGCCGCTAAACGTTTTTCTGACTCCCGAGGGCTACCCGCTGACCGGCTTCACCTACCTGCCTCGTGACAACTTTCATCGCTTGCTCGGTCAACTGGAAGCCGAGTGGCGCGAGAACCACGTCGAGCTGTCGAAGGCGGCGAAGCGCTTCTTCGAGCAGCAAATGCAAGACGACCCGGGCACCGAGATCGACGCGCCGCAGTTGCCCGCCGGGCGATTGCTCGGCGCATTCGTCGCCCAAAGCATGCTTGCCGCGGACCAACTGCAGGGCGGTTTCGGCGACACCAGCAAGTTTCCCAACGTCCCGCAACTCGACGCGCTGCTCGAAGTCATTGCCGCCAACGAGCACATCGACCCGGATGTCGTCGATTTCGTGCGCTTGACCCTGGACGTGATGTCGTCGAGCAACCTCAGCGATCACCTGAACGGCGGCTTTTTTCGCTATACCGTCGACCCCGACTGGCAAACGCCGCACTATGAAAAAATGCTCTACGACAACGCTCAGCTCGCTTCGTTGTACCTGCGTGCGCACGAACTCTGGCCGAAAGCAGGTTACGCGCATACCGCGCAGCGCACGCTCGATTTCGTCGAAGCCGAGCTCAAACACCCACAAGGCGGTTACATGTCGAGCCTGTCCGCGGTCGACGAGGACAATATCGAGGGCGGCGCCTACCTGTGGGACCGGGAGCAACTGGAAGCGGCGTTATCGCGGGACGAACTGAAATACCTGAAAAACCTGTGGCAACTGGAAACTATCCCGAACGATTTCCTGCCGCGCCCGCTGGATTCGGCCATAGCCGGTGGCGATGCGGATCGCAACCAAGCGATCCTGAAAAAGCTGCGCACGCAAAACCGCGGTCGTATGCCGCCTGACGACAAGCGACTGGCGAGTTGGAACGCGATGCTGCTCGACGCGCTGACGCTGGCCGCGGACCGCGACATTCGCTTCGAAAAGCGTGCCCGGGGGCTGTACCAGTTCATGCGCAAGGAATTTTTCCTCGAGGACAGGCTGATCCGCTTTGCCGGCAATCCCGAGGTCGCGAGCGCGGTTCTCGAAGACTATACCGAGGTCGCCATCGCATTCTATCGATATGGCCGGCAGTTCGACGATCAGGACGCCGTCGAGCGCGCGAGAATATTGACTGAAACCGCGCACGCCTATTTTCTGCAAGACGGCCGCTGGCGGCAAAAAACGGACAGCCTGATTCCGGTTGCGCCGGGACAGTGGATCATGGCCGACCAGGTTTTCCGCTCACCGATGTCGCTCTGGATCGAAGCGGCGCTGAATATTCCGGGCGTGGATGGCGAGCTCCGCGATAACGCGCGGCAAATGCTGCAGCGCGCCAATCGCGAACTGGTCGAAGCCCCCTATTTCTACGGCAGTTTCATCCTGTTGCGCGAGCGTTTCGCCGGCTAGACACCGGATTATTCCTCGCCCGACGCAGCGTCTGACTTGTGGCTTCCCCGATCGCGCTGCACCGCATCGAACTCGATTCCCGATTGTTTAGACCCGGCGATCTCGACCGGCCGCCCGACGAAGCGTTCGCCGCGGCTTTGTTTACCGAGCGTTTCGTCGACCTGCTGGTGCAGCGGTTTGCGATACGCGAGGCGGTAGGCCCGCGGCGTGACTTCATCGCTATCGAGATCGCGCAGCCACAGAAAAATACTGCCCTCCTCGTCCAGCTGCAGGTTCGGCTCGACGGTGACCGCGCCGACCAGCTCGAAATGCTCCGGCAGGTCCGTCTCGGCCGGCCAGCCGAGCGCATTGCGCATTGCATCGTAATGCCACAGGTAAAAGCCAAGACTGAGCGTCACCGCGATCAGCTTGACCAGCGGCCTGATCTCGGATTGCAGCAATACCAGTAACAACAGGAACAGCAGAAATACGTAGGCCAGTCCCAGCGCGAGGATCGATACGGTCACAGCGATTTGCCCCCGTCCGGTAACTGTGCGGGGTCGAGCTGATAGGGTGTAAGTACGATGGGAAGCTGGTTCATCGCGACGATTTCGCCGTTCGCGTCGAGTTCGAAGCGCAGCACGGTCTTTTCATCGTCGACCTTGTTCAGCGTTAACTGGTCGATATAGACGAGACGCAGGGTCGGGTTGACCTTTTCGATCTTGACGTTGGCGCGTACCGGCAGGTCGCTGTGCGACTCGTAGTAATGCAGGTTAACGATATATTCTCCGGAAATAATGCCGCGTATCGTAACCACTTCCTGGTTGATCGGATGCACCATCCGCCGTCCGTTGATCATGACCGTGTCGTTCAGGTCGCCGCGATCGTCGCGATCGAGATGCAACCAGCCAGCTTCCTTGCGCAGGTAGGATACGGTTTCCTGGTAGGGATCCTGGACCCACAGGTCGATATCGTCCGGCTGGTTATCGGGCCAGCTGACGGTGATGATGTATTCCGCCTTGTAATTGATATTGCCGAGTTTCGCGATCGGGTTCATGAACATGATCGAGATGAAAAACAACAGCGTGAATCCGAGCAGGGTATTGAACAGCAAGTCCGTGAACGGATCGGAAAGCGCATGATTGCGGCGCCCTGATCTCATTGCAGGCGCAACCGGTAAGTCTGCTCGCGCACGTCGTCGAGCAGGTTATCCACGCTCCAGTCGAGCAGCTGGTATTTCACGTTCAGCAATACGCCGCAACTCATACCGGTCAGCGTGGTGAACAACGCGACTTTCATGCCGCCGCTCATTTGCGCGAGCAGTCTCTGCATCACGTTGATATCGATGCTGTTCAGGTCAACCAGCGAACCGAGCATAAAAATAAAACCGATCACGGTGCCGAGCAGACCCAGTTTCAACATCAGGTCGGCGATGACATAGCCGAAGCGATACTGGCTGCGACAACGGCCGTCGAGTACGTTTATCAGCAATTCGCCGCGTTCCTCGGGTTCGCCCGCGGCCTCTCTCAGCATTGTGAAATAGCGCTGCACGTGCTCGCCGCGTCGCCTGCCGTTGCCGTCGCCCCGCGCCGCGTTGAATTCGTGCGATAGCTGCAGCGCGACGAACATGACTTGCAGGCTTGCACCGAGGTAAATCACCAGGATCGCACGCGAAATAAAGCTGTAATCCTCGACCAGCAGCGTTTGTAAAAGACCGCCCTGGATCAACAGGAAGATCATGAACAGTTCGATTCCGAGCAGGCTGAAAAACAGCAAAAATAACCCAAACGGCTTGTCGATAATCGGCTTCATCTGGCTGGCCTTGTCGCGTTGCGACCAGTTTAACCGCAGCGGCCCTCGCGGACCAAACCGGGACTGAGAATTTCCGTCGAGTAAACCCCCTGACAATCCCGCTCACGCGCAAATATGGACTCCACGTTCGGACCCGACAGAACCAGTCGAAACCAACGCCGGCATACCCCCTTGGGGGGAATTGAAATGGCGCGTCAAAAATGGGAAGCTGCCGCCTGGAATTCGTGACAACTGATGACCATGAACCGCCTTTTCAGCTCGCTTTTACTCGCCTGCCTGGCGCTACCCTCGGGGCTGCAGGCCGCGACGCCACAAGACCCGTATACGCATTTTTTCGCGCAGAGCCTCGGCGACCTGTCCGAGGAGCTCGAAATCGCGCGCGCGCAGGGCAAGCGCGGAATATTCGTCTTTTTCGAAATGGACGAATGCCCGTTTTGCCATCGTATGAAGCAGACCGTGCTGAACCAGCCCGCGGTGCAGGAATATTTCGGCCGGACGTTTCATTCGTTAACCATCGATGTCGAGAGCGATGTCGAAATAGTCACCTTCGACGGCAGAGAGGTCACGCAGAAAGAATTCGCCCGGCAAAACCGGGTCCGCGCCACGCCATTGATGGTGTTTTACGACCTCGCCGGCCAGCCGATTTTCAAGTATGTCGGCGCCACCGCCGGGGCTGAAGAATTCCTCTGGATGGGCGAGTATATTGCGCAAGGGGTTTACCGGGAACAGGACGAATCCGGGCGAACCATCCGCTTTGCGCGATACAAAAAAATGAAAAAGAAGAACCAGGCACTGTAACGCATTTTTGTAGATAAACGAATCGCGGCGCCCCGTGGAGCGGAGCCGCACGGGGTACCGGTCGACACTGTGAGGATCATCGGATTTTCAATAATCTGGCTCGGCGCGCCGCTGCTGTGCCTGGCGCAGGCGGTAGCGCAGGATACTGTCCTGCCCGAGCCGCTGACCCTGGAAGCCGCGCTGCAGACCGCCGGAAACCAGAACCATCCCGAGCTCTATTCCCTCGCCCAGCGCATCGCCGCAATCGAGGCCGAGCTGGGTATCGCACGAGGCGACCAGGGCTTTAGTCTTGACCTGAAAGCACGACTGAGCGAGGTCGAACCTTCCGACTTTAATACCGATGACGAAACCAACGACAGCGCGGCCAGCCTGGTGCTGTCCAAACCGATCTACGATTTCGGCTTACAGAGCTCGCTCGAGCGCAGCCTTCAACTACAGCACGATGCGCTGCAGTTGCAGCGACAGCTCAAGTTCGAGCAGCGCGAAATCACTATTCTCGAACAGTATTTCGCCGTGCTGAACGCCGATAACGAGTTTATTGCCGAGAACGAGGCGCTCGCGATGGGCTTCATTCGTTACGATAACGCGCTGCAGGACCAGGCGCTCGGAATGGCCGCGGAAATCGAAGTATTGCGCCTGCACTCCGACTACCAGAAGGTGCGGCAGCGCCGCTCGCTGGCCGAACAGCGCCAGCGCCTGACCCGCGCGTTACTGGCCGCAACCATGGGATACCCGACGCAACTGCCGTCTGCGCTCGAAATTCCGAAATTCGCGACCGATCGACCTCCGTTGCCGGAATTCGAAGCGCTGGCGCAGCGCGCCCTGGAGCAAAGTCTCGAGGTCCGCGTCGCACAGGCTAATACCGGCGCCGCGCAGGCCGCCATCTCGATCGCCGAGACGGAGGACAACCCCAGCGTCGATTTCGAAATCGAAGTTTCGCACTACGAACGTGAAAGCCGTTTGCGCGACGATTGGCGCGCGAGCCTGTACTTCGAGATTCCGCTCTACTCGGCCGCCTCGCCGGCCAAGGTCGAGCGCGCGGTCGCACAACACCGACAGGCGCTCGCCAGCCAGCAGCAGGTGCAATCGAAACTGCGCCTGGAGGTGCTCGAGCTGTGGCAGCAAATACAGCAGTGGCGCCTCGTCCTGGAGGGTACCCGAATCGAGCAGGAATACCGCGATCGTTACCTCGACCGCAGCCGCGCCGAGTACGAGCTAGAATTCAAGACAGACCTGGGGGACTCGATGGTGCTTTATTCGCGCAGCAATGCCGAGCACCTGCGCGCGCGCTATGTCCTTGAACTGGCCTATCGTAAGCTTGGCCGACTGGTGGGCAGCGATTTTCTGGCGCAACCCGCCCTGCCCCAATAGACGGAGAATGCAATGCGATTGCTGCTGATATTACTCACGCTGACCTGGTCCTTGCCGCTGCTCGCGATCGAGCTCAACGGGCAGACCGAGTTCGCACAGAAACTGGTCCTGAACAGCGCCATCAGCGCTCGCGTCGCCGAAGTCCGCGTGGTCGCCGGTAATCGCGTCGCCGAGGGCGACCTGCTGCTGCGATTCGAGGATACCGCGCTGCGCGCGGGCCGCGACGCCGCGGCGGCCGGTGTCGCCGCGTTGTCGCCGCGATTGGAGAGAGCGCGGATCGAGCTGGAAAAGGCGGAGGAGTTGTTCGACCGCGACTCACTGGCGTTGGTCGACCTCGAAAACGCGCAGCGCGAACAGCGTACCGCAGAGGCCAATCTGGACGCGGCGCGCGCAAAACTCGCCCGAGCCGAGTACCGCCTGACGCAAGCCGAACTGCGTTCGCCGATCGATGGCATCGTCCTCCGGGTTTCGACTTTTCCTGGGCATTACATCAATACGCGGGTCAGTGATCCGGTGTTGCTGACCATCGTGGACGACCGTCACATGATCGTGCAGGCGCTGCTGCCGCTCGAAAGGCTCAAACCGGGCATGCTAAACAGGAAGGCGCGCGTGAGCTACCGTGATAAATTCTTCAGCGGTAGCATCATCGAGGTTGGCAATGAAATCACGCCGGGTGCCAACAATCATCCCGCGATCCGCCTGCAAATTCGATTCCAAGCCGATGGCGCCGTTCCGGCGGGCCTGCCGGTCACCATCGATATTGACGATTCCTGATTGGTCGCGGGTCACTCCAGCGGTTGTCGGGCTTGATGTGCATCAAGCGCAAGCCAGCGCATGCATGAATACGGTGTACAATTCATCGCGAAACGGCTTTAATCGACGCATTCGGTAAACCGCAGGAGACCAGATCCCATGTATAAAACTATCCTCGTACCCATCGATATCGCCCACCTGGAAAAGAGCAAGAACATCATCGAGGTTGCGCTCGAACACGCGGCGCCAGACAGTCGAATCGTTTTGTTGAACGTCGTCGAAGACATTCCCAATTGGGCGGCAATCGAACTACCTGCCGGCTTCCATGAAAAGTCAATGGCAGAGGCCAAGCAGAAATTGCAGGAAATTGCCGCCGCCAGCGGGCGCGATATGGACGCCGAGGTCCGCACCGGCCACGGCTACAGCACGATCATGGAATTCGCCGACGAATTGCACCCGGACCTGATCGTTATCGCCTCTCACCGCCCGGGCCTCAAGGATCGTCTACTGGGCTCGACCGCGTCACGCGTCGTGCGCCACGCGGATTGTTCGGTCCTGGTCGTTCGTTAAGTCGCGCTCGACGGCACGGATCAGTCGTCGGGATCGACTTCGCGCAGCATCACGTCCGCGGCAATACAAGCGTACGGCGTGATCAACAACGGGTTGATATCCAGCTCCAGTAATTTCGAGCGGTGACTCTGCGCGAATCCGGCCACTGCCGAGATCGTGCTGACCACCGCGTCGAGATCGGCGGCGACACCCCCGCGAAAACCGTCAAGCAACCTGGATACGCGCAAACGGCCGATCGCGTCACGGATTTGCGCCCTGCTCGCGGGCAGCAACAGCGTCACCGAATCGTGGATTAATTCGACCAGTACGCCACCGCTGCCGATCACCAGCGTCTGCCCGAATTGTGCATCGGTGTTTATCCCGACCAGCATTTCGGCAATCACGTCGTCGATCATGTTTTCAACCAGAAAGCCTTCGAGCGCAACCGGCGGTTGGGCGCCGTCGATCGCTGCCTTGATTTCGCGCATCGATTCGCGCACCGCGTCGGCATCGGCCTGGCCGATGCGCAGTGCGCCGAGTTCCGACTTGTGTGCAAGCCCGGCCGCGACGGCCTTGACGACCAGCGGAAATTCCAGACCCTCGAGATCCAGGTCGACATTACCGTCTCCGAACAGGCACCCCGGCGGGACTTCGATACCATGTTGCCGCACCAGCTGCTTGGCCTGCCATTCGTTGAGCACACGCGAGGCGTTGCTCGTACCCGGCACTTCGATTACGCTGAATTCACTCGCGTTATCCCGTTGCAGTATACGCTGTCGCCTGACGCCGTAAGCGCAGGCGTTCGCCAGCGCATCGAGACCTGCCTCGAATCCCTGTAATGGCGTGACGCCGCCGGCGATCAGCAGCTCGCGCGTCACGCGATCGATATTTTCCGGCAGGTCGCAACAGCTGGCGGCCGGGATACCCTGCGCAGCGCAAGCTTCGATAAAGGATTCCGCATCACTGCGATACTTGCTGTCGTCGGCGTGTATATGCGGCGGCGGAAAGTCCTGAATCACGATGGCCGCGTCGTAACCGTCGCCAACCAGGCTGGCGAACACGTCGGGCATGATCTTCCGATTACCCCACAGTGGCGTCGTATAATCGAGCGGATTGGACACGGTGGCAATGTCCGGCAACAACTTTTGCAGGCGCTTGCGCGCGCGCGCCGAAGGTTGCGCCAGGTCGAGACCGCGGTGCGTAGAGTAATCGGCAAGTAGGGCGGCCTCGCCGCCGGAGCAGGTAAACGCGGCGATTCGACGCCCTTGCGGCGTCCCGGACACGGACAGAAACTTCAGCGTTTCCATCATCTCCACCGGTGCCTGCACGCGGATCACGCCGAGTCGATCGAAATAGGCCTCGAACGCCTGCTCCGTACCCGATAACGAACCGGTGTGGCTGACCGCGAGGGCTTGCCCCAGCGGCGAGCTGCCGGCCTTCATCACGACCAGCGGTTTGTCCGCGCGCAGCGCTTTCAGCGCGGCGGTCGCGAACTTGCGAATATCGCGAATACCCTCGATATACATCCCGACCGCGGTGACGCGATCGTCGTCGACCAGCACGTCCAGATAATCCTCGATCGCGAGCATGGCCTGGTTGCCGGCCGAGATTACGATCGAGATCGGCACCGAACGCTCGTTCATCGTCAGGTTGGCTGGAATCATGCCGCTTTGCATGACCAGCGCGATACCCTTTTCGCAGCGCGTATCGCCCGCACCGAAAGGCCATAAGATCGCGCCGTTGGCATAGTTGACCAGACCGTAGCAATTCGGCCCGACCAGCGCCATGTCGCCGGCGGAAGCGACCAGTTCGCGCTCGGCCGCGCGTCCGGATTCGCCGAGTTCAGCGTAACCCGCGGTGAAACAGGCTACGCCACCGGCGCCGCGCGCGTTGAGCTCGGCCAGTGTCGGGGCCGCGACCGCGCGCGGGGTGGCGAGGAATACCGCGTCCGGCGCCTCCGGCAACTCCGCGACCGAGCCGAAGCAGCGCACGCCACCGAGGTTATTGCGCGTCGGGTTAACGCCCCAGACCGGGCCATCGAATTGCGCCGCGCACTGGCGCGCACTGATCGCCGCGTCGTCACCGCCAATCACGGCAATATGCCTGGGATTGAGCAGGCGGCGCAGGTTATCGACGCGTGCGGACATCAACTCTCGTACTGGCGCAACAATGACCGCGAAATAATGTGGCGCTGAATCTCGGAAGTCCCGTCCCAGATGCGGTCGAGTCGCGCGTCACGCCACAGGCGTTCGATCGGCAAGTCTTCCATCAGGCCCATGCCACCGTAAATCTGTATCGCACTGTCGGCGGCGCGGCCAACCGCCTCGGAAGCGAACAGCTTGGCCTTGGCCGCGTCGTCGGGCTCCATGATACCCTGGTCGGCCTTGTCCGCGGCGTGCATGACGAGCAGGTCGGCCGCCTGCAGGTCAGTCGCGATATCGGCGAGCTTGAACGAGGTACCCTGGAACTTGCCGATCGGCTGGCCGAACTGCTTGCGCTCGGCCGCATAACGCGTCGCCAACTCGAGCAGGCGCTCCATCTTGCCGCAAGCCGCGGCCGCGACCCAGACCCGGCCCATCTTCAGCCACCTGTCAGCAAGTTCGAAACCCTGCCCTTCGGCGCCGAGGATCTGGCTCTGGTGCACGCGGCAACGATCGAAGAAAAGCTGCCAGGTATGGTAGGCGCGCTGCGCCGCGCAGCGCGGGCCGCGCTGGATTGTGAACCCGGGCGTACCCTTGTCGACCAGGAACGCGGTGACCAGCTTGCGTTCGCCCTTTTTGCCCTGCGCGGTGCCGGTCCAGGCGAACAGGATCGCGAAATCCGGCTCGACCGGGCTACTGATGAAATGCTTCGAACCGTTAATCACAAATTCGTCGCCGTCGCGTTCCGCCTTCGTCGCCATCGACAGGATATCCGAGCCCGCGCCGGGTTCGGTCAGCGCGAAGACTTCCTTCTTTTCGCCGGTGACGCAGGGTTTGAGATAAGCTTCGACCTGCTCTCCGTCGCAGGCGAGCAGGATTTCGGACGGGCGGTGGATATACCCGTGCAGGCCGTAACTGGTTTTGCCGAGTTCGCGCTCGAACAGCGCCAGCGTCTTGTAATCGAGTCCGCCGCCACCGATGTCCTCGGGCAGGTTCGGCGCGTAAAAGCCCATTTCCAGCGCGCGTGTCTTGATCTGCTCGCCGAGCTCTGCGGATACTTCGCCGGTGCGATCGACCTCGGCCTCGTAGGGTTCGAGCTCGGTTTCGCGAAACGCGCGCAGCGATCGCAGGATCATATCCTGCTCGGCGGTCAACGGATAGTTCATCGGGCCTGCACCGGGTGTCGAAAAGCGGCTTCAATCATATACCATTTGCCGGGCGAGTCTAATACACTGCGAATTGCTTCCAGGCAGGCAGAGGACAGGAGATATGCTTCCAGGCGACGAAGAAGTACGCGTTGCGCTCGACGGCACGGTAATGACGATCACGCTCGACCGGCCGAAAGCGAACGCGATCGATTTACCCACCAGCCGCAAGCTCGGCGAAGCCTTTGTTTACTTCCGTGATAACCCCGATCTCAAGGTCGCAATAATTACCGGCGCCGGGGGAAAAATTTTTTGCGCGGGCTGGGACCTGAAAGCGCTCGACGCTGGCGACACGCCGCTGGAGAACTGGTGGGAAGCCGAGGACCCGGA
>JBFGQE010000072.1:0-11662 GCA_041564355.1 Gammaproteobacteria bacterium
AGCCGGTAGCGAGTCGCGTGCACGTAGTCCAGGGTCAGCGGGAAATCCCAGTAGCGCAGCAATTGCCCGGTCAGGTACAGGCCACCGTTCATGACGCACAGCACCAGCGGAAAATCATCGGCGCTGTCGACTTCTACCCGTGCGGCGAGGTCGGCGATACCCTGCTCGACCGCGTCGGCGTCGAATAGCAACTCGGCGGTTTGGTGAACCTGTTGTGCCCTGTCAGCTTGCATATCAACGGTTTTCTATGGCTATGGCTTCGGCGAGGTGCAGCGTAGACGTCGGGAACGCGATCTCGGCATGGTTTGCTTCGATAATATCGGCGATGCGCAACATAACGTCCTGCTTGACTTGGTGAAATTTTACCCACTGCGTGGTTTTGGTAAAGCAATAGATAAAAAAGTCGACCGACGAATCGGCGAAATCATTGAAATTCACGATCATGGTCTTCTCCGGATCGATTTCCTCGTGCCCTTTGAGCATTGCGGTCACCTCGCTGACCACCTTGTCCATGCTGGTCAGGTCGGAGTAGCGCAAGCCGATGGTTTCGAATATTCGGCGATTGTTCATGCGCGACGGATTTTCCACGATGATGCTGGTGAAGATCGAGTTCGGCACATAAATCGGGCGCGACTCGAAGTTACGGATCACGGTGATGCGCCAGCCGATCTTTTCGACCGTGCCCTCGATATTCCGGTCCGGTGAGCGAATCCAGTCACCGACCACGAACGGACGGTCCAGGTAGACGATCAGCGCACCGAAGAAATTGGCAAGAATATCCTTGGCCGCAAAACCGACCGCGATGCCGCCGACACCGCCCATCGCGAGCACGCCGGTAATGCTGAAACCGAGTGTTTGCAGAATCACCAGCACGGCGGTGATGATGACCGCGAGTCTAACCAGTTTGCCGATCGCCTCGGCGGTATGCTTGTCCACCGCGTCAACGCCCTGGGTGTATTCGTTCTCGGCGCCGCGCACGAATCCGAGCACGAACCAGGTCAGGCAGATCAGGACTCCGACGTCACGAATCATGTCCGAGTAGGAAAAAATTGGGCTTTCGGTCTGCGCGTAGACAATATCGACCGCGATATCGAGACCGATCAGCCAGACTACCCAGGTCAACGGGCGCGAGATTGCCCGCAGCACGACCTCGTCCCAGCGGGTCGGCGTACGCCCGGCGCGGCGAATGATCCTGGCCAGCAGGTACTTCGCGAAATAATTGGCAAAAGCCGTCGCCAATACGACGAGGAAAACCTGCACGCCCCAAATCCAGTCCTTATCCAGGCCGGGAACCCAGTTAAACAGTTCAGTCATGAATCGAATAAATCTCCACTGTCTGCGAGTCCAAGCCGGTGGTTGAACTCGCTCAATTGATCACAGGCCTGCTGCCACCGGGCGCTCGACCGCAGATTCTCGTCGGTGGACTGCCCGTGCAGTCGCACCATGCGCAATTGCGAGGTCGGGTTGCGATAATCGCCGAGCGATTCGAGCACTTCATCTACCCCGGCGGGATTGTTGCAGATTAGCAATATATCGCAACCGGCATCGAGTGCATGCCTGGCGCGTTCGGTGTATCCGCCCACCGACTCGGCACCGCTCATGCTCAAATCGTCGCTGAATACGCAACCGTCGAAGCCGAGGTGCCCGCGCAGCACGGTTTCGATCCAGTGTCTAGAGTAACCGGCCGCGCTGGGATCGACCCGCTCGTAAATCACGTGCGCCATCATAATGCCGGCGAGATGAGTGCCGATTACGCGGCGAAAAGGCACCAGGTCGAGTTCTTCGATTGCGCTGAACGGACGCCTGTCGAACGGCATCACGTGATGCGAATCGCCGGCAACCGAGCCATGCCCGGGAAAATGTTTACCGACCGCCTCCATGCCGGCCGCACGCATGCCCCGAATCCAGGCATTCCCAAGCCTTGTCACGATCTCCGGGTCCCGATGAAAAGCGCGATCGCCGATCACGCTGCTGACCGGGTCAGCTATATCCAGTACCGGCGCGAAGCTGAGATCGACACCGTGCTGCAGCAATTCACCCGCCATGATCCAGGCGAAAACCTCGGCCAGTTCGAGCGCACGGTCGGCGTCTTCGTCATAGAGTTCGCCGAGATGGGCCATCGCCGGCAAGGCCTGGAAGCCGTCGCGAAAGCGCTGTACGCGACCGCCCTCCTGGTCGACCGCGATGACCAGTCGCGGGTCGCGCAGCGCATGGATTTCCCGGCAAAGTTCAGCCAACTGTCGGGGATCACGGTAGTTTCGGCTGAACAACACGACCCCGCCGACCTGCGGATGACAAAGGCGCTTGCGCTCGACATCGTCAAACTCCAGGCCCGCAACGTCGAGCATGACCGGGCCCAGCGTCACGCCGTTTGCTCCAGCAGCACGATCGCGTTGACGGCGATGCCTTCGCCGCGACCGATCGCACCGAGTTTTTCACTAGTGGTCGCCTTGATATTCACCCGATCCTGCTCGCAGCCCAGGTCCCGCGCGAGATTTTCCGTCATTTCCTCGACCCAGGGTGCCATTCTCGGCGCCTGCGCGATAATCGTCACGTCGGCATTGCCGAGACGGTAGCCATCCTGTTGCATCAGTGCGCAAATCAGGCGCAGAAATTCGCGGCTGTCACGTCCGCGATTTTGCGCGTCATCGTCCGGAAACATGCGCCCGATATCGCCGCGTCCGAGGGCGCCGAGCAAAGCATCGCAAAGCGCGTGAATCAGCACGTCTCCGTCCGAGTGCGCGGCCAGGCTGAAATCACAGGGGATCCTGACGCCGCCGAGCACGATGCCGTCGCCGCGGGTTATCGCGTGCACGTCATAACCCTGTCCGATGCGCGGATTGTTCATCAATTCAAATCGAGTCGATTAGAAGCGCCCTATTATAATCGCCTCGCCGCACAACTACACCCGGCTCAACAGGTAGACGTTGAACAGCATCGCGCTGATTAGCAACAGGGCGCCGGCCTGGTGCAGGGCACCGAGCACGACGGGAACATGAGTCAGCAAGGTCGCGATCCCGAGCACGACCTGGATGATGACCATCATGCCGATGAGTTTGAAACTCAAATTGACCGGTGGTCGATCGAAGCGCGCGCGACCGCGCAGGTACCAGGCGAGTAGCAGTACCGCGGTGGTCATCGCGAGCCAGCGATGATCGAATTGCACCGTGACCATGTTTTCCAGTGGGTTCAGATACCAGGGCGACAGCGCACCGATGCCTTCGGGAATCAGTTCGCCGCCCATCAGCGGGAAACTATTGTAAATCAGCCCCGCATCGAGCCCGGCAACGAAGCCGCCCGAAGCGATCGTCAGTAATACCAGCGCGGTCAGCGCCAGCGAGGTCTTGCGCCAGGCGGGGAAGTCCGATTCGCTCAGGCGCCGGTAGGGATCGGGCAACGCGAGTCCGAATATCGTCCACAAGATGAAGGCGTAAATCAGGATCGCGCTCATCAGGTGCGCGGTCAGCCGGTACTGGCTGACCTGCGGGTTGCTGACGAGCCCGCTTTGCACCATGTACCAACCGAGCAGCCCCTGCAAGCCACCGAGCAGAAACATGACGATGAGTCGCGGGGTCAGGCCTGGGCGAATCATTCGACGCCATAAAAACCAGGCAAACGGCAGCAGAAAAACCAGGCCGATCAGGCGACCGAGCATGCGGTGCGAGTACTCGAACCAGAAAATTTTCTTGAACTCGCTCAGGGTCATATCACGATTGATCAACTGGTATTCGGGGAATTGCTGATAAAGCGCGAACTCCTCCAGCCACTGCGCAGTGGACAATGGCGGCAACATGCCCGCAGGATGCCAGGTCACCATCGACAGGCCCGAACCGGTGAGGCGGGTCACGCCGCCAAGGATTACCATCGCGAAAATCAGCAGCAGACACAGGTAGAGCCAGCGCAACACGGCACGGTCGTTGTGACTCGGAAGATTCATTGCAGTAATCGTAACCTGGACTGAGGCGGCGGGCGGATCAGGGGCTAGCGGTGATCTGCCGAAATCGCTGCGCGTTGAGTCGACCCGTGGCATAGCAGTCCAGCCTGCCATCCATCCGGTTGGCCAGCTGCTCGAGACGCTCACTGGTAGGTGGGTGAGTCTTCATCAGTACGCTTAATTCTTCCGCCGCCGGATTAATACTATCGATCTTGGTTAATACGTCGAGAAACGCAAACGGATCGTAACCGGCGCGCGCGGCTAACACAACACCTCGCGGGTCGGCATCGTATTCGTACGCGCGGTCGAGACCGGTCGCGTAAAGTTCCGCCCCCGCATTGAAAGGCCTGCGGGCAAAAAAAAGGCGCCTACGGGCGCCTTTCTCGTCCTCACTGCCATTGTTTTTTTATTCGCGGCAGATCTCCTCCAGTTTAACTGCCCTAGTTCCAGCTGTCGGTCCAGGGTCGTGTCTCGGGCATCGCGGCCGTGGGCCACTGAAGCGGGATGGCCGTAGTAAACCACAGGAAAAATGAAGATGCCACCAAATATTGCACCCGGGCCAGCAAGCCGATTATCCCGGTTAGTGCGGTCGCGATGATGACACAGGGGCTGGCGGACTTTTTTGCCGACTTCCGTCGGCTTCCATGGCCAAAAAAACCTGACCCGTTTAACGCTTTGGGCTTGCCGGTATTTTAATTTACGGGTCGATCAGTAATACTAAGGTCGATTCTGATCGGACCACCCATGCAAGCGAGCGAAATCTTTTCCAAAACGCCAAAAGGGCTGGCGGAAATTGGCACAAAAACCGACGCGTTGACGATAAAAGAGCGACGCGTATTGATCCTGGTGAACGGGGAGAACGATGTCGCCACGCTCGAGCGCCTGTCCCTCATCGACGATATCAACTCGGCCCTGGCGCGCTTGCTGAAGCTCGGCTTCATTGTCGCTGCCGATACCACCGAGCAAACGGTTATCGACGACGAGGAGGATACGACTCCGTCGATCAGCGCGCGAGAGTTGATGTGTAACACGCTGTTAACCTTCGGTAACCGGGTGCGCGTCGCTAAATTAGTCGAGGAAATCAACGCCAGTGAAGATATCGAGTCGCTCAGCGCGATGGTACAACCCTGGTACCAGGCCATCTCCGACACGCCGAGCGGAATGTACCAGGCGGACGACCTGAAAAAAGAAGTGCAAAACCTGATTGACCACGAGTCCGCGAGGACTGATTGAGTCGCGCGCGTCAGGCGCCGGGGTCGACGTGAATCAATTCGTCGAGCCGCTCACCACCCAGCTCGTATGCCTGCGCGAAGCCGCGGATGAAACGGCCCGCGGTGATGTCGACCCGGAACAGGTGAAAATCCGGTAACGGTTCGATCATTTGCATGACCTTGCCAAAGCGCTGGCGAAACTCGGTCAGTACCCGTGAGAACAGTTCGCTGTCACGCGGGATAACCGAGACGCGGCCCTCGAGGCTGATTCGCCGCCGCGCGAACGGATTACGCTGATCGGCCCCGTTTTCGACCAATAACAAACCGAGCGCGGGGTTGCGCTGTAAATTTTGCGTATGGCTGGCAAGTTCGCTGAGATACAGGTAGCAGGCACCCTGGTGCCAGACCAGCGGCGCGTAGCTCGCCTCGGGTCGCTGTCCCGCGCCAAGCGTTGCCAACTGGGCGCTGTTAATCTGGTTGCGCAAAGCGAGGTAATCTCGCAACGCGTCGTCGGGTGAATCCAAGCCGGCACCTGCGGTTCATTTTCGCCTATTTTGCCACGCTATCCGGACATGCGCATCAGCCGGGCACTAGCGGCGTCATTCTCACTGGCGAGCTTCATCAGTTTGACCTGGTGCTCGTAGTAGCGCGCATAGTCGATCATGCGCACCATCGCGTCGATGGCGTTGACGTTGCTGCCCTCGAGTGCTCCCGCGGTAACCGCGACCGAAGCGTCGGCCGCTAACTCGAGACCGTCACGGGTGCGAAACAGCCCGTCTTCGCCACGCGACAGCTGTCCGGCCTCGGGCTTGACCAGTCGCAACCGGTCCACCCCCACCAGCGTGCTCGCGGACTGGCCGGTTGCGCGAATGCTGATACCGCCGTCGCGCCCGACAACAAGCGATTCGTACTCGGGTATGGTGATCGGACCACCCTCCCCGAGCACGATCTGGTTCGCCCCGTTGAGTAACAGGCCGCTGGGATCGATGTGAAAATCGCCGCGTCGCGAGTAAGCGGTGCTGCCGTCGCTGGCCTGCACCGCGAACCATCCTTCACCATTGATCGCGATGTCGAGGTCCCGCCCGGTGGACATCAGTGCGCCGGGCTTCAGGTCCGCGCCGGCGCTTTCCTCGCTAACGTAAACCCGATCCGCGAAGCCGGGTCCGGTCAGCGGCCGGGACTGGAACTGGTCCAGCGCGGCCTTGAAGCCGACCGTGCTGATGTTGGCAAGATTGTTGGCATTGTTCTGCTGCGCAAGCATCGCTTGCGCAGCTCCGTTCATCGCCAGGTAAAGGTACTTATCCATTTAACTTCGCTATCCCTACCGGATCTGGATGATGGTGTCGGTTATCGCGTTCGAGGTCTCGATGGATCGCGCGTTGGCCTGGAAATTACGCTGCGCGGTGATCAGGTTCACCAGCTGCTGCGTCAGGTCGACGTTCGAGGTTTCGAGCGCCCCGGACTGGATTAGGCCGAAACGGCCCGTCCCGGCCGAGCCGGTGATCACCTGGCCCGAATCGATGGTCTCTTTCCAGGACGACTGGCCAATTGCCTGCAGGCCCTGTGCGTTGGGGAAATCGGCCATCGCGATCTGACCCAGCGGAGTTGCGATACCGTTGCTGAAGGTCGCGCGCATCAGGCCCTCCTCGGAAATATCCAGCCCGGTCAGGCGGCCGGTTGAAAAGCCGTCCGGATCGAGGATACTGACCGAGAACGAGGCCGCGAACTGGGTCATCGGGTTGTTCGCCAGATCGTGGGTGACGGTCAAAGGATTCGCACCCGTGGTCAGTGCAATCGCGGCGTTCTGCAGGGTCGCTGGCGTGCTGGTATTGTAGCTGCCGTCGGGATTGAAACTGAGGATGCCGACATCCTGGGTAACCGGCGCCCCGCCGTTGGTATGGGCCACCGCGGTGCCGCCGGCGATATCGGTTTCAACACCGTCCAGGTAGGTGAATACGACCCACTGGTTGGGATCGCTGGCCGGGTTGGTAGCCGAACCTGGCAGGTCATGCACGTAGTAATAAGACAGCACGTGCGAGTTACCCAGCGAATCGAATACCGTGGTCGAGGTCGCATGCGTGTAGGTGTTGCTGGCGGTCGGGTCGAAGGCGGCGGGATCAAGCGCGATCGACGCGGCGTCCAGGTTGAGTCCAACCTCAACCTCGGTGGTCGCCTGGGGTGAGCCGGTCGAAGCCGGCAATTGCACGGGTACCGTGGTATTCAGGCTGGTCGAGGTCACGTTGCCGCTGGCGTCGACCGGGAACGCCTGCACGTACTCGCCGGCGCTGTTGGTCAGGTAGCCGTTATTATCGATCCGGAACTGGCCGGCGCGGGTGTAGGTAATGTCGCTCCCGCTCAGGGCACTGTTCATGACGAAGAAGCCCTGCCCGCTGATCGCCATGTCGAGGTTTGCATCGGTGAAACTCAGGTTACCCTGGTCGAACTGCTGGCTGACGCTGGTTAACTTGACGCCACTGCCGACCGATGTCGGCGTATTGCCGAACGGCGAGATTTCGAACAGGTCACCGAATTCGGTGCGCGAGTTCTTGAATCCGGTGGTGCCAACGTTGGCAATGTTGTTGCTGGTGACGCTGAGGTCTACCGACGCGGCCTGTAAGCCGCTAAGCGCTGTATTGAATGACATTGTTTTCTCCTGCCTTGTTACATTATTTTACGCACCTGGCCCATGGCGATATCGCCGAGCCCGGTGACGCTAAGGGTTAGATCCTGGCCGCCGACGCCGAGCGTGACGCTCTCGACATCAACCACGCTGAAGGTGTTACCTGCGGTGACCTCGGTACCGCGATGAACCTCGGCCGAGATGCGGTACTCACCGCCCGGCAATCGATTGCCATCGGCGTCGAGACCGTCCCACTCGAAATCAAGCAATCCAGCCTGCTGCAGGCCGAGCTCCTCGCGATGGACCAGCTGGCCCGCCGCATTTTGCACCGTGATGACGACGCGGTTGGCCGGTTGATCGAGTTCTACCGCGCCCAGCAAGGAGCCTGAGTCAGCGAGGAAGGCGTCGTTCGCGGGTACCAGCACGCGCCGTCCCACCAGGGTCGAAGCCTGCAGCGCCTGGTTAGACTGAAAGGACGCGCTCATCGTGTTGAAGGTCGTGTTGAGGTCGTTGATACCGTTGACCGTGCCGAACTGCGCCATCTGGCCGAGGAAGTCACCGTTCTCCATGGGCTTGAGCGGGTCCTGGAAACGCAGCTGGGTCGTCATCAACTCGAGAAACTCGGCCTGGCCGAGTTCGTCATTGCCGCGTCCCTCGGTCTCCGCGGGCCGGGTCAGTCCGAGCTGCGCGTAGATATTACTGGTATCGATATCAGCCATTGCCGTTCTCCGTTAACTGCCCAGCGACAGGACCCGCAACAGCAGGTCACGCGACGTGTTGAGCACTTCGACGTTATTCTGGTAAGCGCGCGAGGCCGACAGCATGTTGGCCATTTCTTCGACCGGGTTGACATTGCTGCCGTAAACAAAACCTTCCGCGTCGGCGAACGCGTGGCCGGGATCGTAGCGGCGTTCGACCGCTCTCTGACTCTCGACGATGCCCAGCATGTGCACGCCGACCTCGCCGAGACCACCCTGTTGCGCCAGCATGGCCTGGAATACAGGCTGCCTGGCGCGGTAAGCCCCGGCCTCGCTCGAGGCGCTGGTTTCGACATTGGCGAGATTACTCGCGGTCACGTTCAGGCGCAGCGATTGCGCGCTGATCGCGCTGCCGGAGATGTTGAAGTTGGCGAAAAGTCCCATGCTTATTCTCCTTTCAGGGCTTTGACCAGGCCATTGATCTTGCTGTTGAGAAAACTGAAGCTGGTCTGGTAGAGCAGCGCGTTTTTGGCAAACTCGGCCTGCTCCACGTGCGCATCCACGCTGTTGCCATCCAGCGACGCGTGCAGCGGGTTGCGATACTTCAGTTCCGACGCTGCGAGCGGCTCTGATGCCGTGATATGACTACGATGGGTATGTGCCAGATCCAGACCCGCGGCCCCGCCCGCGGCGGCACTGCGCAACATCGCGGAAAAATCGATATCGCGCGCCTTGTAATGCGGCGTATCGGCATTGGCGATGTTCGACGCAAGAATCGATGATCGCCGGCCGCGCAAAATAAGCGCGTCGTCGTGGATCGAAAAGGCTCGTTCAAAACTGATTGGCATGTCAGGCACCAAAAATTCACGTTACCGAGACTATGCACCGACGGTGCCACCCACGTATAAACGTTAAAATTCAATAACTTGGATTCAAGGTCTCGTCGTTCAGGCGGCAAAAGCGGCAATCCGGGGGCAATCTTGCCGCCCCGGTGCCGCGTCCCGGACCGGAGTACCATTACCGGTGACGTCGGTGGCACCGGAGCCTCTTCCCGGCGGCCGATTGGGGTGCCATTTATCCCCGATTGCTCAATCTGGCCTGAAATTTGCAGCTAATCCGGGAGATTTACTCAACCAATGGGCAGATGAAACCTGTAACCGCTTTCGGTTTGATTAGTGCAGTAATCCTGTGGTCTGCCGGCCTCTCCGCGGCATCGAGCGAGATCCAGAGTCTCTCATCGATTCGTCTCCAGGCCGAGGCATATTTGAGCGCGTATCCTTACGCGAGCCCGTATCCCGCCCGTTTCCGGCTCGGGACGCTCGATTCAAGGCTACGCCTGCGCGCCTGCGCGGAGCCGCTACAGGTCGAGTTTGCACGCCCCGGGCAGGACCGGGGAAATACCGCTTTGAGGATTCGCTGTGTGCAGACCGGTGGCTGGAAGATCCACTTACCGCTGCGCGTTGACCTGTTTGACGACGTCGCGGTCGCCTCTCAACCGCTGCTTAAGGGTCAATTAATTGACGCTTCGTCGTTCCGCTTCGAAAAACGCAATGTGGTCCGTCTGAAAAATGGCTATTTCGCCAAGCGCAGCGCGCTGCAGCGGCTCGAGGCGAAGCGCAACCTCGTCCGAGGCGCCGTGCTGACCCCGAAAAACCTTGCCCCGAGGCTGCTCGTACGGGCAGGCCAACAGGTCACGCTCGTGTTAAGCTTCAGGGGTTTACAGGTGAAATCGACCGGCAAGGCGCTGCAGTCGGCCAGCCTCGGTGAACTGGTCAGGGTACGCAACAGCCAGTCCCTCAAAATCGTCGAGGGCGTCGTCACCGGCGAAGGCCTGGTACAGGTAAATATATGAATAAAATCCAATTCAGAGAATGCATTAACTTTATGCTACCCCTGCCGATAACCCCGATATGCATTTACCAGGAGAGCGGACATGACTGATCCGATCAATTCGCAGAATCGCACGCGCAATACCGCGGTATCACCCGATAACCGTGCCGGCGCAGCCGCGAAAAGCAAACAGTCCGCGAATCAGCAACCGGCCGCTACCAACCGCGAAGAGACCGATATCGTCGAGCTGAGCAGCACCACGCTGATCGAGGAACTGAGCGAACAGGTCAAGAACGTTCCGCAGGTCAACGAAGCCCGCGTCGAGGCCGTAAAGCAGGCTTTGAGCAATGGCGAATACCAGCCTGACGCCGAGGTGATCGCTCGCAAGTACAGCGAAATCGAGAAGCTTCTGCCATGAGTCAGCAAGAATGCCGCGATCAATTACTCGATTTGATGCGCGCGCAGAATGAATGCATTGTCACTGCCCATTCCCGACTGGATGAAATCGGGCAGGCTCTTAGCGAAAACAAAATCGATAGCCTGCAAAGATCATTGGTCAGCCCTGACCTGGGTTTCGAGCAATTGCAGCAACTCGAGCATCAGCGTCACGCGCTGTTGCAACGCTACGGATTCGAAACCGACGCCGCGGCGCAGACTGCCTGTATCGACTGGTGCGACGACGCAAACGGACAACTCGCATCACTCAACCGGGACCTGGTCGCCAACCTGCAATCGCTGCAGCGCTCGATCCAGTTGAATAATATCCTGGTCGGCAAGGGTCGCGACCGGATCAGGCGTTCGATTGACATCCTGACCGGACAGGAACGGGTCAACCAGTGCAAAACCTACAGCAGTAGCGGCAAGACCGAGCAGGGCCCCGGCCAGCGTGATATAGCGATCGCCTGAGCGGCGCGCAAAGAAAACCCCATCGGTCCTCGACGGGGTCAATACACAAACATACAACAGAAGGGTCTAGCTTTTATTGTAGGAATTCGGGCGCGACGAACTGGGACCTGGGTCTCAATTTTCGGCCACCGCATTGTGAACTAATCACCTTCAATCCCCAGCTCGGCTCACCGCCCGTCCCCGAAGCCCCGACGCCCCAAACTGCACCGGTTTACGCGCTGCATCGAATTCAGTATCGTGTCGGCTGATTTCCAGTCGACTGCCGATGAATCCCGATTTATCCCATTTACAGCAATACCCCTTCGAAAAACTGGCGCGCCTGAAACAGGGGTTGCAGCCGCCCGCGGGGCTGGATCCGATCGCCCTGTCGGTTGGCGAACCGCAACACAGGCCACCGCATTTCGTGATTGAAAACCTGATTGCGCACCTGCACCAGCTGGCTAATTACCCGGCCACGCGCGGA
>JBFGQE010000073.1:0-11552 GCA_041564355.1 Gammaproteobacteria bacterium
CGAACGCTAGCCTTGATATAAAAATTTTCCGCGTCACAGCGAAATTCGCTCTCGGCCTCGGTGCGGATCGACCAGTCGCCGCGCCGCATCCAGCAGATATAGCGGCTTTGCGAGCGATAACTGAGCGGATTTTCCGCATTGATCGTCCAGCGCTCGTCGTGGCGATGGCGCGTGCACAGGCCGTGTCCGGGCATCTCGATTTCACCGGTATCGTCGATCACGCGGTAGTGCGAGTTGCCGGTCTGGAAGTTGCGCTCGATCCAGCGCCGGTGGAGGTCCGGTTCGTTCAGCGGGTACTCGGGCAATGGATTCTCGTCTTCCGGTTCCGGCATCTCGGAGATGTCCACGCCGAAGCGCACCGGTAGCGTAATGACCGCGTCCTGCCCGAGCATGATCGTCGCGGTGACGGGCTCCGGCGGCGGCATGATCATCGGCCAGTAACTCGTCGACAGCGCGACGCGCATCTTGTGTCCGCGCATGAATCGGTAGCCGCACTCGTTGAGCAATATTTCCACCGATTCCACCTCGCCGGGTACCATCGGCTCAGGAGACTCGTTGCCGTTGCGATGCGCCAGATTCAGCACGCCCCAGCTGACCCGCGAAACCACGCCGTCGGGATGGATATCGTTCAGGCGCACGGCGATGTTGCCCAGCGGCTTGTCGATCGATATCTTGAGGCGGATCTTCGGTCGTCCGAGAATTTCGATCGGCTGGTGCAGTTTGCCGCTGTCGAAGACCAGCGAGCCGGAATCGTCGCGGCGCTGATCGGTGGGCATTTCCCCATCTGCCCTCAGCGGAAAGAATTCGCCGCAGGCGGTGCCGGTATCCTGGGGAGAGCTCAGGGTTTTTTCCCGGGAGCGTCCCGGGATGTCGAGCAATTGGCGGTTTGGTGCGAGGTAATAGTTGCGAGCCCGCGAATCTGGCGGCGGCAAAGTGGTCTCGGCGACCCAGCGGCCGGGGTCGCGCTCGCGGTATAGCAACGGCCTGATGTTTTCCAGGATATAGGCGCGGTACGCCGGCAGCTTGTCGACGCCGTTATCGACTCCCTTGAGCCATTTGTCCCACCAGTTGATCGCTTCGTGCAGGAAATCCATGCGCGGTTGGGGTAGTGCGAAATGTGGATACTTGTGAATCCATGGCCCGTTGATCGCCTTGGCGACCTTCAAATTGGCGGCCGCGGCCGGCGGCGCATTGATGTAACCGTCGGCCCAGCCGGAGATGACCAGTGCCGGAATTTCGATATCTCGATAGTTTTCAGCTATCGAACCGTGCTTCCAGTAGTCGTTTTTACGCTGATTTGCGAGCCAAGTTGCTAATGGAAACGGTTGCGTTTTAAGACGGTTGAGCCAGATTTCACGCCAGCTATCGCCGACAATTTCTGGATCCGGCGGACGAGAGGCGAAACACAGCATGACGCTGGACCAGCTGAAATTCGAATACAGCAGGCAGCCATTTTTGTAGTGGATATCGTCGTTGTAGCGATCGACGGTGGTACCGATCGAGATTACCGCTTTCAGTGCCGGCGGTTTCAGCGCGGCGATCTGCAGACTGTTGAACCCGCCCCAGGAAATGCCCATCATGCCGAGATTACCGTCGCACCAGGCTTGGCTGGCGATCCAATCGATTACCTCGCAGCCGTCGGCGAGTTCACGCGGCGAATACTCGTCGTCCCAGTCGCCGTCCGACTCGCCGGTGCCGGAGATATCGACCCGCACGCCGACATAACCGGCCTCGGCGAAGGCCGGGTAGGTACTCTCGTCGCGTTGCGCGGTGCCGTCGCGTTTACGGTAGGGGAGGTATTCGAGAATGGCCGGGAGCGGCGTTTTTTTCGCGCCCGCCGGCATCCAGATGCGCGCCGCCAGGCGGCGCCCGTCGGATAACGGAATCCATTCGTTTTCGAGTACCTTGAACGCGGCTTTCTTCATTATTGTGGCGCGGCAGAAATTGAACCTTGCTTTTTACCCTGCCAGCTAGCCGAGTGCAAGCCCGGTGCCGCCGGTCCTGGCAACCCACCGCGGCAGATTTGCGCGGCTTCGATTCGGTATTTAATCCAGCGCCGGGCCGGACCGGATCAGGCTCCGACCGTGCTCGGTGTCGGTGTATTGTTCGAAGTTTTCGATAAACAGCGAGGCGAGCCGGGCAGCTTTGCTTTCCCATTCGGCGACGTCGCGATAGCTGCGTCGCGGATCGAGTACCTTGCTGTCGACGCCGGGCAGTTCGCTCGGGACCTCGAGCCCGAAGACAGGTAACTCGGCGGCGGGGGCGCTATCGATCGATCCGTCGAGGATTGCATCGATGATTGCTCGCGTGGCCTTGATCGAGATGCGCTTGCCGCTGCCGTCCCAACCGGTATTCACCAGGTAAGCCTGGCTGCCGTGCTGCTGCATCTTGCGATTCAGCACGTCGGCGTATTGCGTCGGGTGCAGGGTTAAGAACGCCTTGCCGAAACAGGCCGAGAATGTCGGGGTTGGCTCGGTAATGCCGCGTTCGGTGCCGGCAAGCTTGGCGGTGAATCCGGACAGAAAGTAGTACTGCGCCTGTTCGGGAGTCAGTTTCGACACCGGGGGCAGAACGCCGAATGCATCCGCGGTCAGGAAAATGACCCGCTTCGCGTGGCCGGCCCGGGAAACCGGCTTGACGAGGTTGTCGATATGGTAGATCGGGTAGGAAACGCGCGTATTCTCGGTCTTCGAGCTATCGCGGTAGTCGATTTCGCCGTCATCCTTGACGACGACGTTTTCGAGCAGCGCATCGCGGCGTATCGCGCGGAAAATATCGGGCTCGTCATCCGCGTTCAGGTTGATTACCTTGGCGTAGCAACCGCCCTCGAAGTTAAATATGCCGTCGTCGTCCCAGCCGTGTTCGTCGTCACCGATCAGTCGACGTTTCGGATCGGTCGACAGCGTGGTCTTGCCGGTACCGGACAGGCCGAAGAAAATCGCGACGTCGCCCGCGTCGCCGACATTGGCCGAGCAGTGCATCGACGGTATGCCTTTTAGCGGAAGCAGGTAATTCATCATCGAGAACATGCCTTTCTTCATCTCGCCGCCGTACCAGGTACCGCCGATGATCTGCATGCCTTCGCTCATGTTGAAGGCAATGAAATTTTCCGAGTTCAGGCCCATCTCCGCATAGGCCGGGTTGGTGGTCTTGGATCCGTTCAATACGACGAAGTCAGGCTCGTAATCGGCCAGTTCCTCGCGGCTCGGGCGGATGAACATGTTGGTAACGAAATGGGCCTGCCAGGCAACCTCGGTAACGAAGCGCACCTTCAGCCTGCTCTCCGGGTTGGCGCCGCAAAAAGTATCGACCACGAACAGGCGCTTGCCCGAGAGTTGCGCCGTGACGAGTTTGCGCAGTTTGCCCCAGGTCTCGCTATCGATGGGTTTGTTGTCGTTTTCGCCCTGGTCGGACCACCAGACGCTGTCGCGCGTTTTCTCGTCGCGCACCAGGTACTTGTCCTTCGGCGAGCGGCCGGTGAAGTCGCCGGTATCTACCGCGATCGCGCCCGAACGGGTCAGCGTGCCGACCTCGAAACCGGTCAGGCCTGCCGCGGTCTCTTCGGCAAACAGCCGGTCGTAATCGGGGTTGTAAACAATCTCGACGGTTTCTTCGATTCCATAGCGGCCCAGATCGGGATTAGCGGGCGCGCTGGCTTCAACTGAGTCGGCTGGGCGAGACATCTTGCAGGGGTCCAGAAGGATGAAAGCGGTGATTATAAAAGAATACCGTGATCACAAAAACAGCCTGGGCGATGATAAACGGTTAATTTTCGTGATTTAGCGCAATATTTCGCGTAATACCGCGACCACCCGGTCGATCTGCTGTTTTTCGATAACCAGTGGCGGCAACAGGCGAATCACGTTTGGTCCGGCAGGTAGCGCGACGACGCGATGTTGCAGCAGCTCGGCGAGCTTTGCCTGGACTTTTTGCTTGAGCTCGATGCCGATCATCAGGCCGAGCCGTCGCAAAGCGCGCACCTGGCCGAGCTCGGCAACCCGAAGCTCTGCCTCGAAATAGTCGCCGAGTTCCGCCGCGCGCTGATCGAGGCGGTCCTCCTGGTAAACTTCGATAGCCGCGAGTGCCGCGGCGCAGGCCAGCGGGTTGCCGCCGAAAGTCGTGCCGTGCAGGCCCGGTTCGAGCTGAATTTCGCCGTTCAGCAGGGTCGCGCCGATCGGAACGCCACCCCCCATCGCCTTCGCCACGCACATGATATCCGGTTGCAGGTCGAAGTGATTGCAGGCGAACAGGCGGCCGGTACGGCAAAAACCGGTCTGGATTTCATCGATGATCAGCAACGCGCCCCGCGCGCTGCACAGTTCGCGCGCGGCGGCGATGTAATCCGCGTCGATCGGGTTGACCCCGCCTTCACCCTGCACCAGTTCGAGCAGGACGCCGGCCGTTTGTTCGTTGATTTGCGCGTCGAGCTGATCGATCTTGTTAAAGGGCACGTAATCAAAGCCCGGCACCAGCGGCTCGAAGGCCTTGCGGTACTTCGGCGTATAGGTCGCGCTGACCGCGCCCATCGTGCGCCCGTGAAAGCCCCGCATCGCGGTGACGAAATGGGTGCGCCCGGTATGCAGGCGGGAAAACTTCAGCGCGGCCTCGATCGCCTCGGCGCCGGAGTTGCACAGGTAGGCACGGCCCAGGCTCGATGGGCTGATTTCGATCAGCTTTGCCAGCAGCCTGGAGCGCTGGTCGTTGTAGAGAATATTCGGGCAGGTAATCAGTATCTCGGCCTGGCGCTGGATTGCCTCCACCAGGCGTGGGTGTGCATGGCCGAGTGACGCAACGCCGATGCCGCCGACGCAGTCGATATACTCGACGTCGTTCTCGTCGTAGAGCAGGGCGCCCTGGCCGCGCACCGCGACCAGGTCGCGCTTGGCCTGCAGCGCGACGCCGTAATCTTTTTCCAGCTGGCGGTAATCGGTCACTGGATATGCGTCCCCGCGCCCTCGAGCGCGTCGCTCAACGGCCGTTCGGCGCGACCGTCGGCGATGATGACGCGCGTGTTGCCGTCCTGGCATAGCCTGGTCAGGGCCAGCAGTTTGCGCTTGATACGGCCTTCTACCTGCGCCTCGCGGGCCTGCAACTCGTCGATGCTCATGCGTGCGACCAGCGATTTTTCGTCCTCCGGGTCGTCGAGAAAGCCGGGCGCCTCGATCAGCTGGACGACGCGCTCGATTTCGAGGGTCTGCGCGATTTGCACCACGATATCGTCATTCTCGGAATTGATCGCGAACCCGTTTTCGTCGGCGATCGGAATCGTCAACACCGGGCAGTAGCCGTTGTCGAGCAGCCATTCGAGTAACCTGCCGTTGATTTGTCTCGGCTTGCCCGACAGATCGCGCTTGATCAGCGTCTTGCCGTTCTCGCGCACGCGGATGCCCCGGTTGCGTTCGCCCTGCACCAGGCGACCATCGAGCCCGCTCAGGCCAACCGCGTTGATTCCGCTGCGCTGGCACAGCTCGACGATCTGCTTGTTGCGCAGGCCGGCGTAGCTCATCATGATCACCTCGATCGCGTTTTGGTCGGAAAAGACGCTGCTGTAGCCGGAGACCGACTGCAGGACGGTCTTCTCGATACCGAGGTCCCGTGCGAGCCGATCGCGCAGCGCGTTGGCGCCATGCACGATCAGGTTCGGGCCGGGCTGCGCGGCGAGATCGGCGATGATTCCGGGCAGGTTGATTTGCTCGCCGCCGCCTATTTTTACCAGCATCATAATGGCATCGTCGTGTGATTGGCGATGCGGGACCAGCCGTCGTCCCGCGGGAAAGGTTCCGAGCATACCAGATGCAGGCCGTCGGCATGCTTTTGATGCATCTGGAAGTAATCCGGGTCCTCGCCGTAGTGGGTCGCGAGGCAGCTTTGCTTCCCATCTGACAGCACCAGGTTCAGCGCGCGTACGTAAGCGCTGCGCTTGCCGATGATGTCGACCGCCTTCGCGGTTGCGGCGCACTTGTCGCCATGGTCGAAACGGCGGATGTAATTGAAAATCTTTTCCGCGCCGATGCGTCCCTCGGCCTTGATGCGTACGCCGCGCAATTCGCCGTTGAATATGAACATGGTTTCGCCATCTGTGAAAGGCATGTTGTTTTCCACGACGATGCCCTCGTCGCGAAACGCGCTGCGCGCATGCGCGAGCAGCAGCGTGGTATCGGCCGCCGGCGCGTTATCGTCCTCCCAGATCGGGCAGATAGCGTGGTATTGCCGCCAGCCTCCGCCCTCGAGCCAGGCGCAACCCCAGCCATGCCCCTGGTACTCGCGGCTGTCTCGCGACAGCTCGGCGAATGCTGCGAGCAGATCGGCTATCGCGAACGGCGAGTCGGCACGGGCGTAAAGCAGGCGGCACATGTCTCGCCGATCAGGGGTGCAGGCCGGGGAACTCGAGCCCGGCAGTTTCGGCGAAGCCCTGCGCGATATTGAATGCCTGTACAGCCTGGCCGGCGGCGCCTTTCATCAGGTTATCCAGCGCCGCGATCACGACCAGGCGATTACTGAGCGGGTCGCGCTCGAAGCCAATATCGCAGTAATTGCTGCCGGCGAGGATTTTCGGCTCCGGGTAACGGTGGATACCGCTGCGTTCCTTGACGATGCGGATGAATGGCTCCTCGCCATAGGCGCCGCGATACAGTTTCCAGATGTCCTTCTCGTCGAGATCGCGCTGCAGGAACACGTGGCAGGTGGCGAGAATGCCGCGCACCATTTCGATCGAGGTCGCGGAAAAGTGAATGTTGGCGGCGCCGAGTTCCTGCTGGATTTCGCCGAGGTGGCGATGCGCGGTCGGCCTGTAAGAGCGCACCGCGCCGCTGCGTTCCGGGTGGTGGCTGCCTTCGCTGGGCGCGTTGCCGCCCTGGCTGGATCCGGCCTTGACCTCGACCACGGCCGACTCGACCAGGCCGGCCCGGTACAGCGGGTGCAGCGCGAGGATGGTCGCGGTCGCGTTGCAGCCGGCGCCGGATATGCGTTTCGCGCCGGGAAGCCGCTCGCGATGCAGTTCCGGAATGCCGTAGACGAATTGCGCGAGTTTCTCCGGGGATTCGTGCGCCTTGCCGTACCAGGTTTCGTAGGCAGCGTTGTCGCGCAGGCGAAAATCGGCGGACAGGTCGACCAGGGTTTCGGCAAGGTCTTCGAACTCGGCGAGACGCCGCATCGCCTGACCGTGCGGCAGGCAGAGAAACAGCGCGTCGCAGGGTTCGAGCTCGGCGAGCGCGGCGAATTTAAGTTTGCAGAGCTTACGCAGGTTCGGATGGACGCTGGCGACCGGCTTGCCGGCGTGACGCTCCGAGGTGACCTGCCCGATTTCGATTTCCGGATGAAACAGCAACAGACGCAGCAGGTCGCCACCGGTATAGCCCGAGCCGCCGACGATAGTCGCGCGGATCATGCACGCGCCCGGGCGATGACATAGCGCGTGACCTCGGCCGGGATATCGACCCCGGTCGTGTCGATGCTGTTGCGGAATTCCATCGTGTAGTTGACTTCGTTAACGAGCAGGCCGTCATCGCTCTCGAACAGGTCGACCGCGACGATTCCCCCGCCCACGGCCCTGGCCGCGGCAACCGAGATCTCGGCGACCTCGGGGGTCACCTCGCACTTGCTTGCCTGCGCACCGCGCGCGGTGTTGGTGATCCAGTGATCGGAGCTGCGATAGATCGCCGCGATGCAGTCATCGCCGATAACGAAACTGCGAATGTCGCGCCCCTGCTTGTCGATGTATTGCTGGATGTAGAATATCGAATGGTGGTAGCTGCCGAGCACGGTCTTGTGTTCGAGCACCGTCTCGGCGGCATCGCGGTCGTTGATTTTAGACAGCAGCCGTCCCCAGGAGCCTACCGCGGGTTTCAGCACGACCGGGTAACCCAGCTCCTCGATCGCGTCGAGCGCGGATTCCTCGGTAAACGCGACGCGGCACTCGGGCTGCGCAATGCCGTGGTCTTTCAGCGCCGCGGTCGTCAGCAGCTTATCGCCGCAAATCTGCGCGACCTTGTGCGAGTTGATACAGGGTACACCGGCCGACTCGAACAGGCGCAGCGCATGCAAGGCACGCGAGTGATTGATCGAACGTTCCACCAGCACGTCGATTTCCGGCGCGCGGTGAAAGTCCATGATCAGCTTGCGGTCGTCGATCATGACCGGTTCGATGCCAGCGTTGTGCAGGGCCTCGATCAGCAGTTTTTCTTCTTTGCGAATCAGCGAATGCAGCAGGCCGATTCTCACTGACCCCAGTCCTCTTCGGCCGACGGCGCCTCGGCCAGCTTGACCGGATGGGTTTCAAGCAGTTCCAGCTCGGCGCCACAATCGTCGCAAACGATAATCTCGCCGGCGATGGCGTCGTTGGGCGGGCTAACCTCGGCCGCGCAAATAGGACATTCGCCCATGTTTATCCCCAGTTATTGTCGAAGCAGGTCGAGTATTTTATGCGTTCCGCCGGCAGCGAGACAAGCAGGATTTCGGCGGCTGGTGATAAACTCGACGCAAGCTGAACCGGGAGGTAAATATGCAAACACTACAGGATGCGACGCGGCGCGGCTGTTTGTCAGGGCTGGTTGCGATGATTCCATTGCTGGCTTCGCGGCGCGCGAATGCCCTGTCCCTGCCAGGCGTAATTGCGCAACCGTCACGCAACGACGATGAAGCTTTCATCGAACGGGCTTTCACGATGCAGCGACGCGCTCTCGATAGCGGCGACCAGGGCTATGGCGCAGTGGTCGTGCGCGACGGGATTATCGTCGGTCAGTCTCCGAGTCGAGTGATCGTGGATAAGGATCCGACCGCGCACGCCGAGATGATGGCGATCCGTGACGCCGCGCGACGGCTTGGCACCCGCGATCTGGCCAACTGTATTCTTTACTCTTCCTCTCCGGCCTGCCCGATGTGCGAGGCGGCGGCCTACTGGGCCGGAATCGGGCGGATGGTTTTCGGCCGCAGGGTGCAAGATGGCGGCCGGCCATCCTTGTGCTGATTCAGGGAGCGGGTTGCCCGACCAGGTCGTCGCCGAACTGCTTGTGCGTGCCGTCACAGTAAGGCTTGTTCGCGCTTTGCTTGCAGCAGCAGAGGAAGTAGTTCTTGCTCTCCTCGCAGGTGAACGCCATCGGCGTGAACTCGCTGCCCTGGTGCGAACCATCGCAAAACGGTTGCTTGCTGCTCTTGCCGCACATGCAAAAGAAATACTTTTTACCTTTTTCCAGCGAAATCTTGATCGGCGAATTGGCCGAGATGGTCGCGTTGGTCATGGGTACTGCTCCGATGGATTAGTCTGCGCGCAACGATAACATGTTAAGCTGCCGCGCTCGACAGCTTAAACCGGGGCGTCAATGGCAGCCACGCTGGTCATCCAGTCACATCGCGAAGACTTGCCGCATCGCTGGTTACGCAGCTGTCTCGATTCGGTCGCGGGCTGGGCACGGCAAAACGACTTCGATTATCGGTTTGTTGGCGACGAATTGTTCGACCTGCTCGATCCCGATCTGCGCGATAAAATCGGCGCGAAACCGGTGATTGCCAGCGATCTCGCCCGCCTGCTCTGGCTGCAACGGGAACTGCACAATGGCTATGCCTGCGTGATCTGGTGCGACGCGGATTTCCTGGTATACGACCCGGCGGCATTGACCCTGCCCGAGGCCGGGTTTGCGCTCGGGCGCGAAGTCTGGGTCCAGCGTGATCGACGCGATCGCTGGCGCGTATACCGGAAAGTGCACAACGCGTTCCTGGTGTTTCGGCGCGACAACCATTTTCTCGATTTCTATAGCGCGACCGCGGCGCGACTGCTGCGCCTGAACGACGGCGGCATGCCGGCACAGTTTATCGGACCGAAGCTGTTGACCGCGATCCATAACATTGCGCATTGCCCGGTGATCGAGACGGCCGGCATGTTGAGTCCGCCCGTGCTGCGCGACCTGCTCGATGGTGGCGGCGAAGCGCTGGCGTTATTTTTGCGCCATTCGTCGCCGCCGCCTGCCGGCGCCAACCTGAACGCCTCGCTGGTGGGCGACGAGGGCCTGGGCGAGTCGCAGATGGAGCGGGTCATTGCGCTGCTGTCGCGAGAAGGGATTGGAAGCTCGGGTTAGGTCCTGTATCGACGTCGGTGGCTTGACCAGGAATCGGTGACCCGATTTACTCGTAACTTGTGACCGCCGAGGCGTTCAGCGTGTACGCAGTGGGAATCGTCGATGACCCGTCGACCAGGCTGAGATCGGCGCTGGATTGTTCCGTCCTCATGACCCCGTTTACCCAGACCGGTGTGAACAGGCCGCCCTCGGTCACGTATCCCTGCTTCGACTTCACGTGCACGATCTGGTTGGGTGGCGGCGGCGGCGTGTGGATGCAGGCCCCGACGTAGGGTACGAGTAAAAATTCCGTTACCCGCTTGCCGTCGAATTCGAGAGGCAACAGGTAACCGGGAATCCGGACCTGCTTGCCGTCGAGCTGTGAATTCGCGAGGTAAGTTTTTGCAATGCGTTCCTCGGTCACCTTTTCGCGCATCGCCAGCAGTCCGTCGACGTCGATGTTCTGCTCCCGCAGACTGTCGAGCATCTCCCGGTAGAGCTCAAGCGATTTCTCGTCGATGGCTTCGCCGGCATCCTGCCGGTCCCGGATTCCCGCAACCAGGGTCAGTTCATAGAGCTGATCGTCGTCGAGCCTGGTGAAGGGGTCGTCGAAAATCGCGCTTGCGGGAACCAGGTCGTCCCATGTCAACTCCTGCGGGTTCGAGGCTGCGGCGGATGCGAACTGCGCGAGGCAGAAGAGAAACGCCAGGAAGGTCAATACAATTTTATTCATGCTCCTCACCGAGAGATCATACCCGGACGGACAGGCCGTCAATCAACGCGTAACGATACACGCGGACGCCTGGCACGAGTCCGACCAGACATCCGAGCAGGACGACCAGCGCCAGGATCAGGAGCTGGTTTGCGGTGAACAGGCCCAGCGTGATGAACACGCCTAACTGCTGCGCCATCCAGTCCTGTCCGAGCAGGATTATAGCTGAAAGCAGCAGACATCCCAGCGCGATTCCGGCCAGCGTAATGAAAAACGCTTCGCTTAGTATCAGTGCGAATATATGCCCCGGTCTTGCCCCAACGGAGCGCAAGATAGCCATTTCCCGGCGGCGTTCGTCGATGCTGGCGGTAAGAATGATCAGCATTGAAAACAAGCCGATGATGACGACGAAGGCTGAAATGGCGAGCAGCGTCATCTCGACCAGGCCGACGATTTCCCATAATTCCAGCAGCGCGACCCCGGGCAATATCGCGCTCAGCGGCTCCGCCTGGTAGCGGTTGATCTGTCGCTGCATCGAGATCGCCGCCGCGCGCGACTTAAGGCCGAGCATGAAGGCGCTGATTTCGCGGTCGGATTCGTGTCCATCGTGGTCGCGCTTGCGATCCTCGTGCCCGCCGCGCAGCGGATCATGATCGTCTTCGCCGGTTTTCCAGTCCTCGTGCATGCCGTCAAAGCCGTCCAGGCTGACCAGCAAGCTCCGGTCCACCGGGGTGCCGGACTTTTCCAGAATGCCGGCAACCCGAAAAGGCCGGTCGTCGTGAGTAATGAAA
>JBFGQE010000074.1:0-11464 GCA_041564355.1 Gammaproteobacteria bacterium
CGAGACCTTTAGTTAAATTTGCACCAAGTTGTAATACAGTACGTGCATTCGATTTCTTGAGTGCTTGTGAATCCGTGTTGGCATTAATAAATTCAACACCTTCGATATTTGTGGCAACCATATGATCGACAGCGTTTCCCCCGCCACCGCCGACGCCGATCACCTTGATGACCGGGTCTTTGGTATGTGAATCCATCAGTTCAAACATTTTATGTCTCCTCTTGCGTTTTAAAAATTGCCCTGAAACCAGCTTTTCATTCTTGCCAGAATGCCGGCTTCGTTTGTATCGTCCAGGTGGTAGCTGGACATGCCCGATTGCTGTCGATTTCCAAACAACAGCAACCCAACTCCGGTCGCATGTATCGGGTTGCGCACGACGTCGACCAGTCCCGATACGTATTGCGGATATCCAAGGCGCACCGGCATGTGGAAGATTTCTTCCGCCAGTTCGATCGCGCCTTCCATTTTTGCGCTGCCGCCGGTCAACACGACCCCGGCGGCACAGATTTCTTCGAAGCCGCTGCGACGCAACTCGGCGTGCACCAGGCTGAGTAATTCCTCGTAACGCGGCTCGACGACCTCGGCGAGGGTTTGCCGAGCGAGTCGTCGCGGCTCGCGATCGCCGACGCTCGGCACCTCGATGGTTTCATCGTGGGTAGCGAGCTGGCGTAACGCGCAGGCATACTTGACTTTCAGGTCATTGGCATATTGCGTCGGCGTGCGCAAGGCGACGGCGATATCGTTGGTTACCTGGTCACCGGCTATCGGAATCACCGCGGTGTGACGGATCGCGCCGTCGGAAAAGATCGCGATATCGGTGGTACCGCCGCCAATATCGACAAGACAGACGCCGAGTTCTTTTTCGTCGTCGGTGAGTACCGAACTCGCCGAGGCGAGTTGCTCGAGAATCACGTCGTCGACTTCGAGGCCGCAGCGCCGCACGCACTTGATAATGTTCTGCGCCGCGCTGAGCGCGCCGGTGACGAGATGCACCTTGGCTTCGAGGCGCACGCCGGACATGCTGATCGGATCGCGAATCCCTTCGGAATTATCGATGATGAACTCCTGTGGCAGCACGTGCAGGATGCGCTGGTCGGCCGGGATCGCAACCGCCTTGGCCGCATCGATAACCCGCGCCACGTCGGCCGCGGTGACTTCTTTTTCCTTGATCGCGACGATGCCGTGCGAATTGATGCTGCGAATATGGCTGCCGGCAATGCCAGCGTAAACCGAACGAATCTGGCAACCCGCCATCAGTTCGGCTTCTTCCACCGCGCGCTGTATCGACTGCACCGTCGATTCGATATTGACCACGACGCCTTTCTTCAGTCCGCGCGAGGGCTGCGTACCGATGCCGATGATATCGATATCGCCTTCGACCGTAATTTCGCCGACGATCGCGACGACCTTCGAGGTACCGATATCCAGTCCGACGATCAGGTTGCCGGACGTCTTTTTAGACATTGCTGTTACTCCAGATAGAGGCTTCGTCCGTATCCCGCAACGCTTCCTTCTTCCACGCCACCGCGAAGCCGTTGCTGTAACGCAGGTCGAGACGTCGAATCTGTTCGCGGCGAGGCAGTATTTGCGCCACATAGATACTGATCAGCCGATCGATCTTGTGCTCAATGTCGTCGCGTCCGAGCTTGATCTGCAGGCCATTGATCAGCTCGATCTCGAGGGCTCCACGGCTGTCAAAGCGCAGCGCGACGACCCGCTCATCGACGCTGTTGAACTTCGCGTCCAGCCGGTAATACTGGGCCAGCACCCACTCCGGTCGCTGATTCGCGGCGTGCACCACCGGCAGGTGGCGGAAAGCGTCGGTGTCGGCCGCGAACACGGTGGCCTGATCGCTGAGCAAGTGTCCACTGTCCCAGCGCGCCAGCGGTTTTTTCTCGGTAATGGTGACGCGAAGCTTGTCCGGCCAGACGCGTCGCACGGATACCTTGTCGGTCCACGAATTCTCTTCCAGGCCTTCGCGCAGCTGATGAATATCCAGCGAAAAGAAACCCTGGCCGATGTATGGCCGCAGCGTGGCCTCGATCTCGCGCTGGTCGAGTTTCTCGAAAGTTCCGGACAACTGGATGGTACGGATCGGCAGAATCTGATCCGTCTGGGTCAGGTAGAATGATCCCAGCGCAAACGGAACCAGCAGCAGGAACCAGTTATAGGATCTGTGCCAGACAAAGGATTTCGTCGGCTGCGCCGGAAATTTGCGTTTAGCCTGACTCGTTGATTTGCCTAATCTAAACATCCCCCTCTCCCGCGACGAGCGTCGCTTCCAGAATCTTGACTACCAGCTCGGGCATCTCCAGGCCCGCGGCCCGACCCGCCATCGGTATCAGGCTGTGATCGGTCATCCCTGGCACCGTGTTGACCTCGATGATCCAGGGGTTTTGCGCGGCGTCGAGCATCAGGTCGACCCGTCCCCAGCCCTGCACCCGGGTTGCCTGCATGGTGCGTCGCACCAGGCCGTCAATTTCGGCAACCTTGTCGTCGTCGAGCCCGCTGGGGCAGGTATAAATCGTGTCGTCGGCGAGATACTTGGCCTCGTAGTCGTAAAATTCCCGCGGCGTTTCGAGCTTGATCAACGGCAGCAACTCGTCGCCGATGAAGCCGGCCGTATACTCCGTGCCGTCGATGAAGCGCTCGGCGAACACGGCGCCGTAACGACGCGCCTTTTCCCAGGCCGGGAGCAGCTGGTCGGCTTCGCTCACCGGGGTCATGCCGATACTCGAGCCTTCCAGCACCGGTTTGACGAAAACCGGCAGATCGAACTCGGCCAGCAGGCGCTCGCAATCCGCCTCGGTGTGCAGTTCGATGAATTCCGGCGTCGGGATTCCGCTGCATTGAATGACCTTTTTGGTCAAAACCTTGTCCATCGTCAGCGCCGCCGCACAGACGCCGCTGCCGGTACTCGGGATCTGTAAAAAATCGAGCACCGCGCGAATCGTGCCATCCTCGCCGCCGCGGCCGTGCAACAGGTTGAACACGCGGTCGACTTCGAGTTCGACAAGCTGGTGAAACGCACGCGCCTGCAGATCGACCGCGATCGCGTCGACGCCGGCAGCGAGCAGCGCCTGGTAGACCGCATTGCCGCTATTCAGCGACACCTCGCGTTCCGCCGAATCGCCGCCCATTAGTACCGCGACCCGGCCACAGCGGGCCGCACTGTCGGCTGCCGGTTTGCCCAGGCCGGCACTCATGATGTCTCTCCCACGATCCGCACTTCGCTCTCGAGCGCAACGCCAAATCGCTCGAGCACGGTGCGCCGGACATGTTCGATCAGGGCTTCGACGTCGGTGGCGGTGGTCTGCGCGTTACTGATGATAAAATTCGCGTGCTTGTCCGAAACGCAGGCGCTGCCCAGGCAATAGCCTTTCAGCCCGGCCGCCTCGATGAGTTGCGCGGCATGGCCGTCGGGCGGGTTCTTGAACACCGAGCCGCAGGACGGCAACCCGATGGGCTGGGATTCGTTACGCTTCTGCAGTAGCTGGCGAATGTTCGACTTCTCTCCTCGGGGTCTTGGTTCGAACTGGAACTCGGCAGCGACGAACCACTGCTGCGGCGGCAGCACGACGTGGCGGTAACCCACCTCGAATTCGCCGGCTTCTCGTTGCTTCAGCTGGCCCGCCCGATTGATCGTGATAACACGCCTGACGACGTCCCAGGTTTCGCCGCCGAAAGCGCCGGCGTTCATCGCCAGCGCACCGCCAACGGTGCCGGGGATACCAGCGAAGAAATCGCCGCCCTTGAGGTTTTCGCGTGCGCATACCTTGGCCAGCTTGGCGCAGCTCACGCCACATTCGGCGTAAACCAGCCCGTCACCTTTTACCTCGATGGATTTCAACGCGCCCTGCGGGGCAATGATCTGCCCGCGGTAGCCACCGTCGCGGACGAGGAGATTACTGCCGAGGCCGACCCAGAGCAGATCGATTTCGGGATCCAGTGCAGCCATGAATTGCGCTAAATCTTCGAGGTCCGCGGGCACGTAGTAGCGATCGGCCGGACCGCCGAGACGCCAGCTGGTGTGTTTCGCCATCGGTTCGTCGAAACAGAGCTTGCCGCGAAATGTCGCTTGCCGGGCCACGCGCATCAACCCTCCCCCTGCCGGTGGCGCGCGAGAAATTCCGCGGACCAGGCGCCGATACTGCCGGCGCCGAGGGTCAGCAGGATATCGCCGTCCTGGATCACCGATTCGACTACGCTATCGACCCCTTCGAGGTCTTCGACGAATACCGGGTCGACCTGGCCGCGCCCGCGTACCGAGCGCGCCAGCGCGCGCCCGTCCGCGTCCTTGATGTGCTGTTCACCCGCCGGGTAAACCTCGAGCAGGATCAAACGATCGACCTCGGACAAAACCTGGCTGAAATCCTCGAACAGATCCCGCGTGCGCGAATAGCGATGCGGCTGGAATACGACCACCAGGCGTTTTTTCGGCCACGCGGCGCGAATCGCGTCGAGCGTCGCTCGAATTTCGTTCGGGTGGTGGCCGTAGTCGTCGATATGCATGATCCTCGCATCGCCAACACCGAGTCCGTCACTGATCTGGAAGCGCCGGCCGATGCCGGAGAACTCCGCCAACGCCTCGCCGATCGCGTCCGTCGACACATCGAGTTCCCACGCGATCGCGATCGCGGCGGTCGCATTCAGCACGTTGTGCCGTCCGGTCAGGTTCAGCTCGACATCGACCGGCGAATCCGCATCGGGCAGCTGTACGCTGAACCGGGTTCTGGCTCCTTTCGGCTTGATCGACATGACTCGCACGTCGGCGTCTTCGGATTCGCCATAGGTCAGGATCGGGCGCGCAACCCGCTGCATGATTTCGCGCACCACCGGGTCATCGATGCACAGTACCGCGAGCCCGTAGAAAGGCAGGTGGTGTAGAAATTCGACGAAGGTCTGCTTGAGACGCTCGAAATCACCCTCGTAGGTTGACAGGTGGTCCTGGTCGATATTGGTAACGATCGACATGATTGGCTGCAGGTAGAGAAAAGATGCGTCGCTTTCGTCCGCCTCGGCGACCAGATAATCACTCATGCCGAGTCGCGCGTGACTGCCCGAACTGTTCAGTTTGCCGCCGATCACGTAGGTCGGGTCGATGTCGCCTTTCGCCAACAGGCTCGCGACGAGGCTGGTGGTGGTGGTTTTGCCGTGGGTTCCGGCAACCGCGATGCCCCGACGGAAGCGCATCAGCTCGGCGAGCATTTCGGCCCGGCGAACCACCGGTATGCGCAGTTCGCGTGCGGCCACGATCTCCGGGTTGTCTTCGGCTATCGCGGTCGATACCACCACGACATGCGCATCGGCTACGTTGGCGGCATCGTGGCCGATGGCGATCTCGATACCGAGACTGCGCAAATGCCGCACCATTGCGTTCTCGGCCAGGTCCGACCCGCTGATCTGGTAATTCAGGTTGTGGAACACCTCCGCGATACCGCTCATGCCGGCGCCGCCGATGCCGGTAAAGTGGATATTGCGGATACGGCGCATGAAGTGTTTCGGGCTCAGCGTCATGTCAGCGACTCCGCGAGCACGCCATTGGCGAGACGCTCGGTCGCATCGACCTGGAACAGCGCCCGCGCGCGGCTCGCCATGTCGACCAGCAACGGGCGATTCTGCTGAAAGTACTTGAGCTTCAGCGCAAGCTCCTGGGCGCTCAATTCGGCCTCGATGAAGACTTGCGCCGCGCCCTCGCGCTCGAGATAACGCGCATTGGAATCCTGGTGGTTGTCGACTGCGTAAGGGAACGGTATCAGCAGTGCGCCGAGGCCGACCGCGGTCAGCTCGGCGATCGTCAAAGCGCCGGCGCGGCAGACCACGAGATCGGCCCAGGCATAGGCTTCGCGCATGTCGTCGATAAAACTGACCACCTCGGCCTCGACCCGCGCGTCGCGGTAAGCCTGTTCGCAGGTCGCAAGATGCTTGTCACCGCACTGGTGGCGCACGCGCGGCCGCTGTTCGCGATCGAGCAATGCGATCGACCGGGGCAACAGCCGGTTGAGCGCTGCCGCGCCGAGACTTCCGCCAATCACGAGCAATTGCATCGGTTCATCCAGGCGCGCCCGCAGCCGCTCGTCGGGGTTCGGCAGGCCGGCCATCTCGGCGCGCACGGGATTGCCGATACACTCGCTGCGAGGCAGCTGGCCGGCCGCATCGGGAAACGCGACGTAGGTTCGCGTTGCGAGGCGACCCAGCAAGCGGTTGGTCAGACCGACAATCGAATTCTGTTCGTGCAGGATCAGCGGTATGTCGAGAATCCAGGCCATTAACCCGCCCGGTCCGGAGACGAATCCGCCCATTCCCAGAACCGCTTTGGGCCTTATCCGGCGCAGCAGCGCGAGCGCCTGCCAGCAGGCACGCAGCAATCGGAAAGGGGCCAGCAGCAGGGTGACGATGCCCTTGCCGCGCAGGCCCTGCACGTTCAGCCATTCGATCGCGAAATCGGCAGCCGGGACAACGCGCGCCTCGATGCCGGCACGGGTGCCTAGCCAGACGATACGCTCGCCGCGCGCGCGCAGGTACTCGGCTACCGCCAGCGCCGGAAATACGTGTCCGCCGGTACCGCCGGCCATGACCAGGATCGGTTTCTGCATCGGCGTGGTCATCGGCGCGCTCCCTTGCGCCGCCTTGGCGAAACTCGCTCCGGCCCGTTTACGCATTCGTAGTAAGCGCGCAGCACCAGGCCCACGGCAAACGACATCGACAGGATGCTGTTGCCGCCGTAACTGATAAACGGCAGCGTCAGGCCCTTGGTCGGCAGTGCGCCGACGTTGACGCCGATATTGATGATCGCCTGCAAGGTGATCAGCAGGCCCACGCCGTAGGCCAGGTAAGCCGCAAAAGCCTGCTGCTGCTGGAGGGCAAAGCGGGCAATGCTGAAGCAGCGGATTGCGAACAACGCAAACAGACTGATCAGTACGAACTGGCCGACGAAACCGAATTCCTCGGCAAATATGGCGAACATGAAATCGGTGTGCGCTTCTGGCAGGTAAAACAGTTTCTGGATACTGCCGCCGAGTCCGGTTCCGAACCAGCCTCCGCTGCCGATCGCGATCAGGGACTGGGTCAACTGGAAGCCGCTGTTGAAAGGATCGGCCCAGGGATCGAGGAAGGAGGTAATCCGCGCGAGCCGGTACGGCGACGAAACCGCAAGCAAACCCATGATGCACAGCGTCCCGGTCATGAACAGCAGGAACTGGCCGAAGCGCACGCCGCCGAGAAAAATCAGGCCCAGGCCGGTCATCAACAGCACCGCCGCGGCGCCGAAATCAGGCTCGAGCACCAACAGGCCACTGGCCACGGCGAGGATCATCATCGGCTTGATGAAGCCCATCGTATTGGTCTGTACCTCTTCACCCCGCCGAATCAGGTAACCGCTCAGGTAGATTATCAGGAACAGCTTGGCGATTTCCGAAACCTGGAAGGTGAAGATGCCGAAATTGAGCCAGCGCGTGCTGCCGTTGACCGTGTGGCCGATCCCCGGAATCAGCACGAAAGCCAGCAGGATGATCGAGCCGAGCATGAGCAGCATGCCGTTGCGGTTCCAGAAGCGCAGCGGAATCCGGCAGGCGAACCAGAGCAGCGCAAGGCTTAGCACGATGCGTAAAAACTGTCGCTTGGCGTAGTAGAACGGGTCCTCGGTCTGCTGATCGGCAATACCGATCGACGCGGACGCGACCATGACAAGCCCGATACAGATCAGCGTCAGGTATAGCAACAGGATCACCCGATCGTAGCCTGGTGCCAGTTCGAGCGCGGGCTCTTCGCGCAACTGCTCGGTTCTGATCGCCTGGCTAGCCATGCTCGAGCTCCAGCACGCGGCGGGTGAAATCGTCACCGCGGGCCTCGAATTTCGGGTACATGTCGAAGCTCGCGCAGGCCGGCGCAAGCAGTACGCAATCGCCACTGACCGCCTCGGTATGCGCCCGCGCCACCGCGGCCTGCATGTCGGCAACCCGTTCGATGCGAGTCGCGCCGTCCCAGGCGCGCTGCATCTTTTCCGCGTCTTCGCCAAACAGCAGCACCAGCCTGACTCTTTGTTGCAGCGCGTCACGCATTACGCTCATATCGGCGCCCTTGGACTGACCGCCGGCGATCAGGATAACCGGTCGATCCCGGCCTTCAATCGACGCGCGGGCGGCACCGACGTTGGTTGCCTTCGAATCGTTAATCCATTCGACACCGTTGATTTCGGCGACAAACTGGCTGCGGTGCGGGATTCCGCGAAACTCGCGCAAGGCTTTTACGATCGCCTCACGTCCTAAACCGATCGCGTCCGCGATCGCCATCGCCGCCAGGCAGTTGGCCCAGTTATGCCTGCCGCTGATCTGCAGTTCGTCGAGCCTGAGCCAACCCTCGTCGCGCCGCGCGAGCCACAGACCGTTATCCTCGCGCAGGCGAAAGTCGACCGCGGCATCCGGATCGAGGCTAAAGCGCAAATCCTCGTCGCCATGCCAGCTGATCGCATCGTCCTGATTGCTGACACAGACTTCGGCGTTGAGGAAAACGCGCCGCTTGGCCTCGATGTAAGCGCCGTAGTCGGGATAGCGATCGAGGTGGTCTTCGCTGAGGTTTAACAACGCGGCCACGCGCGGTCGCAGCGACGACGTCGTTTCGAGCTGGTAACTCGACAATTCGAGCACGTAGTAATCCGCTTCGTCGTCGAGCAGATCGAGCGCCGGGCGACCCAGGTTTCCGCCCACCGCGGGCCGCAGGCCATCGGCCCTGATCATGTCGCCGACCAGCGTGGTCACGGTGCTTTTGCCGTTCGAGCCGGTAATCGCGATCACGGGACCTCGCACCAGGCGAGCAAACAGTTCGATATCGCCGACGATCTGCTTACCCCGCGCCGCGGCCTGGCGAATCTCGTCGCGTCGAACCGATAGCCCGGGGCTCATCACCAGCACGTCGGCCCAGTCCAGCCATTCCGCGGACAAATCCGGCGCATGGAAGTCGACATTGGTGAAGCGGGATTTCAGCTCGCCGAGGTAAGGTGGCAGATCGCGGGTATCCTGCACCCTGCAGCGATAACCCCCCTCGAGCAGGAAGCGCGCTACCGAGTAACCCGTCAGGCCGAGACCGACCACAAGGTAGTTGGCGTCCTGCAGGGCTGTAGGCTGTGGTTTCACGTCGAGCATCACCGGATCTTCAGACTGGCCAGGCCAATCAGCACCAGCACCACGGTAATAATCCAGAAGCGCACGATGATGCGCGGTTCGGGCCAGCCTTTCAGCTCGTAGTGATGGTGCAGCGGCGCCATGCGAAAGATGCGCCGGCCGGTCAGCTTGAACGACGCGACCTGCAGCACCACCGAAATGGTCTCGACGACGAATATTCCGCCCATGATGAACAGCACCAGTTCCTGGCGTACGATGACCGCGAGCACGCCAAGCGCGGCGCCGAGCGACAGCGCGCCGACGTCGCCCATGAACACCTGCGCCGGGTAGGTGTTGAACCACAGAAAGCCGAGTCCCGCGCCCACCAGGGCGCCACAGAACACCACCATCTCCCCGACCCCGGGCACATAGGGGATACCGAGATAATTGGAAAAATTGAAATTACCGGTCAGGTAAGCGAACACACCGAGCGCGCCGCCGACCAGCACGGTCGGCAGAATCGCGAGTCCGTCGAGACCGTCGGTCAGATTAACCGCGTTGCTGCTGCCGACGATGACGAAATAGGTCAGTACCACGTAGAACCAGCCGAGGTCGATCAGGATGTTCTTGATGAACGGCACGATGAGCTGGGTTTCGATCGGAAACTGCGCGGTATGAAACAGCGCCAGCGCGGCGCTGAGCCCGATCAGCGATTGCCAGATGTATTTCGCGCGCGCCGACAGGCCCTTCGAGTTGCCGTAGGCGATTTTCTTGAAATCGTCGACCCAGCCGATTGCGCCGAAGCCGATGGTCACGAACAGCACGATCCAGACGAAACGCGAGGACAGGTCGCTCCACAGCAGCGTGCTGGTCACGATCGCGACCAGGATTAGCGCGCCACCCATGGTTGGCGTGCCGGCCTTGGAGAAATGCGTGTCCGGGCCGTCGGCGCGCACGCTTTGACCGATCTTGTAGCTGGCCAGGTAACTGATCATGACCGGGCCGACGATTAGCGATATCGCAAGCGCGGTCAGCACGCCGAGTATCGTGCGCATGGTCAGATAGCCGAACACGTTGAAGCCGCTGTAAAACTGGGTGAGATACTCGGACAGGCTATACAGCATTGGTATCTCTCCCGTTCACGGATTGCAGGAGCAGCTCCACGAGGCGCTCCATGCCGGCCGCACGCGAACCCTTGACCAACAGGTTCACCTGCTCATGGATCTGCGCCAGGATGGTCGCGGCCATTTCGTCGATGCCGGTGCAACAGTAGCCCTCGTCGCCGAATTCCTGGCTTGCGATACAGCTCAGCTCGCCGACGCCGAATAGCTTTTCGATCCCGTGCCGGCGAGCGGTGCGTGCGGCTTCGCGATGCAGTTCGACCGCTTCGCTGCCAAGCTCTCCCATGTCACCCAGCGCGAGCCAGGCAACGCCCGGCAGCGCGCAAACTACCTTGACGCCGGCTTCGAGCGAATCGGGGTTTGCGTTGTAGCTGTCGTTGATCAGACGGCTGCGCGCCGGGCCGCGCATGATTTGCAGGCGTCCGTCGACGCCGCTGAAGCCGCCGAGGTTATCCACCGCGCGGGTAAACTCGATTCCGGCAAGCAGCGCCAGCGATACCGCGGCGAGCGCGTTGCGCACGTTGTGTTCTCCGAGCACCTGCAGTTCGCAGGTCCGGGTCTGCTCCTGCCAGGCAAACTCGATGCGCAAGCCGTCTTCCAGCGCCTGCCAGCTCGCGCTGACGTCGGCCTCGTTGTCCAGGCCGCAACTGAGCCGCTTCTCCGCCGCGCAAATTCGGCGCCAGTAATCACTCGCGACTTCGTCGACGTTGAACAAGGCCTGTTGTTGCGGCCCGCAATAGCCGTAGAGCTCACCCTTGGCCTCGATCACGCCCTGCACGTCACCGAATCCGGCAAGGTGTGCCGCCGCGACGTTATTCACGTAGACGATATCGGGCTCGGCGATCTCGGCCAGACGCGCGATTTCACCGCGGTGATTGGCGCCCATTTCGATAATCGCGTACTCATGCGACGGCTCCAGCGCGAACAGGGTCAACGGCACGCCGATATCGTTATTGAAATTTCCGCGAGTCGAATGCGTCGGTGCCTGCTGGGACAGGATGCGATAAAGCATTTCCTTGACCGTGGTTTTGCCGTTGCTGCCAGTGAGCGCAATCACCACCGGATCGCAGTGCTGGCGCCAGTGATGCGCGAGCTGGCCCATCGCAAAAACACAGTCATCGACCTTCAACTGCGGGATTTGCGCGGGTTGTGCGGATTCGACCAGCGCCGCGACTGCCCCGTTGGCGCGGGCAGCCTCGACGAAGTTGTGGCCGTCGAAATTATTGCCGCGGATCGCGACGAACA
>JBFGQE010000075.1:0-11392 GCA_041564355.1 Gammaproteobacteria bacterium
CCTGACCGTGTGGATTTCACTGGATGGTTCGACGCCCGAGCAGGGTTGTATGAAGTATATTCCCGGCTCGCATCGCGACCGGCGCCTCTACTCGCACCATTTCGAGCATCGCGATGACTACACGCTGGCGCAAGTCATCGATGACGATCAGGTAGACCTCGGTCTTGCGCGAGATATCGTGCTCGAACCGGGACAGATCTCGTTGCACGATGTCTACCTCGTGCATGGCTCCGAGGCCAACCGGTCGGAGCGGCGACGCATGGGCCTGGTATTGCGCATCATGCCGGCGACAAGCTATTACAACCACAGCAGCGGCAAGATCAAGGAGGATGCCGGTTCGCCGCATGGATACTCGAACCGGGCGCTGTTTTTGCTCCGCGGTGAAGACCGCAGCGGGCGCAACGATTTCACCCGGGGGCACGACCAGTGAAAACCATCGGATTTATCGGCGTGGGTGATCTCGCGCTCTATACGATCAATGGATTACGCCGCGGCGGTTACAATGGTCCGATCCTGTTGAGTCCGCGCAACGCGGAAAAAGCGGCCTGGCTTGCACAACAACAGCGCTGCGAAGTCGGGCAGGACAACCAGGCCGTGGTCGACAACAGCGAGCTGGTAATCATTTCGACCCGCCCGGCGGATTGCCTCGATACCTTATCCAGGCTCGAATTCAGATCCGGCCAGGTATTGCTCAGCGTGGTGGCCGGCATGCCGATCGAAGCCCTGCGCAGCGCGCTGCCCGACGGTCTCGAAATCGTGCGCGCGATGCCGGTCAGCAGCGCCGAGGTCGGGTCCAGTCCGACCCTGGTCTTCCCCCAGCACGATTTTATCTGTGCGCTGTTCGACCACTGCGGCCGTGCAATCCCGCTGGAACGGGAACAGGCATTCGACCAGGGCAGTATCCTCGCCTGCGTTTACAGCTGGTTTTTTGCTCTTTACGACGAGTTGATCGAAGCCACCCAGGGCCCGGGACTCCCGCCGCAGGTGGCGAGGCAGCTGGTCATGGGAATGGCGCGCGGCGCAGCCGATCTCGCGTTAGCCGACAACGAGCGCACCCCCGGCGAAATAGCCAACGCGATTGCGACCGCGGGAACTTTTTCGAGACAGGGCCTGGATCTGCTGAGCAAGCAGGACGCATTCGGCCCGTGGCGCGATGCCTGCGTAATGCTGGAAAAACAGCTCGCCGGCAGCTAGATCACGGATTCGGGTTTGTCAGGGTTTGCCGTCTCCGGCGACCGTTAGGAAAAATTTAATTAGATCAATCCGTTAAAGCACGACTCCCGACAGGCTAAAAAATCGCGGTTTTTCGCCGACAACAGGAATATAATCAACGATCCGGCTCTGAATCATGCATCACAAGATCATGCAACAGCTGAAATTCAGTCACTGGCACGAAAGACAGCTTTTCCTGAGTTTTGCCTGGCTTTTAAGCTGCCTAATGTGTGGCTTTCTGTTCGCGGCCATCGTCGAATTCGTCGGCATCAACTTCTCCGGCATCTTCTCCATCATCTCGCTGGTTGTTCTCTACGCGATTGGCATCGCGATTATCGAGTTGTTTCGCCGCTTCTGGATGCAGTTTTCGTTTGCGCAATACTGCGCCAACGCGGCGACCTGCTCCGCCTGCGGCAGCTACGGTCTGTTCGACGTGCGCAAGGACGCCTGGCCGATTTACGCGCGTTGCCAGAAATGCGACCACCAGTGGGTCATCGGACAGGAAGACTAGCCGGAACCGCATTTCGCGCCTTGCGGGTTTGACCTGCCCGGCGCGGTAGTTTTTAATGGTTTCGATTACGCCATCGGTACCCGCTCATGTCGAACAAAGAAACCTGTATTTATCTCGGCCAGGAACTGGCCGATTACGGCTTCAAGGATGGCCACCCCTTCGGCCCGCAGCGGCATGACGTTTTCAAGGAGGAATTGATTCGTCTCGGCCTGGATCAGCAGCTGGCCCTGCAAAAGCCGGTCGCGGCGAGCAGCGACCGCATTCAGTTATTTCATACCGACGACTACATCGAAAAAGTTCGAGACTACTCCAAAAGCGGTCATGGTTATCTCGATGGCGGCGATACGCCCTCTTTCGTCGGCATGTACGAGGCAGCCGGCCACGTTGCCGGTTCGATTACCGACGCGATAGACCGCATCATGCGGGGAGAGTATCGCCGCGCGTTTTCGCCCATCGCGGGCCTGCACCACGCGCGTCGACACGTCGCCGCGGGCTTTTGCGTGTTCAACGATTGCGGCATCGCGATCGAATACCTGCGCGCGCAGTATGGAATCAGGAAAGTGGCCTATATCGATATCGATGCGCATCACGGCGATGGCGTGTTTTACAGTTTCGAGGACGACCCGGACCTGTTATTCGCCGATATTCATCAGGATGGCCGCACGCTTTACCCGGGAACCGGGTTCGTCAATGAAACCGGCGTCGGCCCGGCCGAGGGCACCAAGCTGAATATTCCGGTGCCACCGTTTTCCAACGACGCGGTATTCGAAGAGGTCTGGCCGCTGGTCGAGTCATATCTGCGCCAGAACGAGCCGGAATTTATCCTGCTGCAGTGCGGCGCCGACAGCATTAAGGGAGATCCGATCACCAACATGGAATTCAGCCCGGCGTCGCACGCGCACGCCGCGCGCAGCCTGCGCCAGATTGCCGACGATTGCTGCTCCGGGCGCATGATAGCGATGGGCGGCGGCGGTTACAATCACACTAATATCGCGCGCGGCTGGACCGCCGTGGTCGATGCGATGGTTAATCCCGACTGACGCTGCGGCTCAGCGGCCTTTGAATATCGATCCGAGCACCCCGCGCACGATTGCCGTTCCGGCGCGGCTGCCAATACTGCGCACGACGCTCTTGACGAAAGCCTCGGCAATGCCCTGTCGTCCGCGTCCGCGCGGTTTCGGCGCGTCGTGCACGCGTTTCGGCGACGGTTTTGTCTCCGCGGCAGCCTGTGCCGCCGCTGCGGCGCGCTGCGCCAGTTTTTCGAAGGCCGATTCGCGGTCGATGCTGACACCGTACTTTTCCGCAAAAGGGCTGTCGACAACGAGCTCGTAAATTTCGCCCTTGCTCGCGGCGCCGATCCGCGAAACCGGCGGCTTGACCAACGCGCGCTTTACCACGGACGGCGCCCCGTTCGCCATCAGGGTCGAGATCAACGCCTCGCCGACTCCCATCTCGCCGATCGCCGCCTCCACTGAAAAACTCTTGTCGCTGCGAAAGGTTTGCGCAGCGACACGCACCGCTTTTTGTTCTCGTGGCGTAAATGCGCGCAGGGCATGCTGCACGCGGTTGGCCAGCTGCGCGAGCACGGCGTCCGGCAGGTCGCCCGGGCTTTGGGTAATGAAATATACCCCGACCCCTTTCGAACGAATCAGGCGAACGACCTGCTCGACCTTGTTCACCAGCACCCGGGGGGCGTCTTTGAACATCAGGTGGGCCTCGTCGAAAAAAACGACCAGGCGCGGTTTGTCCGGATCCCCGACCTCGGGCAGATTTTCGAACAACTCGGCTAAAAGCCATAACAACACGGTCGAGTAGACCGCGGGTTCCTGTACCAGCTTGTTGGCCACGAGCACGTTAACCTGACCGGCACCGCTGGCATCGACCTGCATCAGATCGTCCAGCTCCAGCATTGGCTCGCCGAAAAACTTTTTCGCGCCGCTGCGTTCGAGCATGAGCAGGCGCCGCTGAATGGCGCCGACCGAGCTGGCCGACACGTTGCCATAGAGACTCCTCAACTCCGCCGCGTTTTCGGCGACGTGCTTGAGAATTGCGCGAAGATCTTTCAGGTCGAGCAGCAGCAGGCCGCTGTCATCGGCAATCGCAAACGCGATATTGAGAATTCCTTCCTGGGTTTCGTTAAGTCCCATCAGCCGCGACAGCAGCATCGGCCCCATATCCGATATCGTCGCCCGCAGCGGATGTCCCTGCTTGGCGTAAACGTCCCAGAACACGGTCGGGCTGCCGCGCCATTGATCAGTCGGCAGCGCCAACGCCTCAAGCCGCTCATTGATCTTGGGATGGGGCTTGCCGGCCTGGCTGATTCCCGACACGTCGCCTTTAACATCGGCCAGGAATACCGGCACCCCCTGTTGTGAAAAACTCTCGGCCAGCGCCTGCAGCGTAACCGTTTTACCAGTGCCGGTCGCGCCGGCGATCAGGCCGTGTCGATTGGCCCGCTTCAGGTTGAGCGTAACCGGGTCGGCTTGCTTGCCGGGCGCTTTCGCCGGAACGTAACCCAGCAGAATTTTTTGCTCGTTCATATTAGCGACTTATTCTATATGTAGTGGCGATTTTATATCGGGAAATAAATCTCGATCCCGGCCTCGTTGAAGCTACACGGAATCGGGAGATTAATCTGTTGCAGATTGACCTCTCGGGAACGACCGGGTCGATAATAATGCCGGGCCCTGTGGCCTGTGGGCCACGTCTGCAGCGTGATTTCGTTACAAGTCCGGGGGAGACTCTCTAGCATCATTTATCCAGGGCAAGTTCCGGACGCGCCCGATTATCGAAAACGACGAGAAATAATCAAGTTCGGCAGGCGAATCAGGCAATCGATTCGAGCGCGGCCTGCTGAAACCGGTGCATCAGTCGATCGCACCATCGTGACCAACGATCACCGCGCTCTGCCTGATTTTGACCCGCCTCGTTCAGTTGCGCACCATCGAGTAGCGACCTGGCCTCGGCCAAAATCGCGTCGGTTTCGGTTTGCTCGACGCCGGGCAACAGGCGCCCGATCATCTCGTCGAGCGGATACCAGGTCGCCGCCTTTTGCAGGTCGCGGTGAATCTGGGTCAATAACACGTTACGCGGACCTTCCCAGAGTTCATTCACCATCGCGTCGCGCAGCATCCGGGGCAGGCTGGAAAAGTCTTCTATCGCGCCATGCCCGCCGAACACCGCGATTGCGTTGTGCAGGCATTCGACACTGTCCTGCGCGGCGGTAATTTTTTGCAACATGATCAACAGGCGCAGGTCGGCTTCGAGTCGGCGTGACGTAGCGTCAGTCCCATCCGCCGTGACACCACGCTGTTCAAGCAACTGGGCGATCCTGAATACCCCGGCAGTGGTTCGCCTTGCTGCCGCCTCGATGCGCTCGAGTTGAGCGGACAACAAAGGAAACTCGCCAATGGGTTGACCGAATGCGTGGCGGAACTCGGCATAGGCGCGAGTTTCGCGCGCGGCCCGGGTCATGATCGCCGCGCTGAAAATGCCCACCGTGATACGTGACGCCGTGAGCACGATGCCGACGATATTGGCGAGGCCCTTTTCCATCGGTCCGAGCGGGTAGGCAAGCGCGCCATCGAACTCGATTTCCGCGGTGGGTAGCTCGCAGGTGCCCATCTTCCACTTGAGCCGCTCGAGGCGGTGGCCGTTGCGCCGCTCCTGCTGCTTGTCTCCGGGCAACCACGAGGGTACCACGAAAGCGGCAATGCGATCCGATCCGACCGGTTTTGCCGAAACCAGTGCGTAGTCGGCATGCGCCGCCGAACAGAAAAACTTTTTCCCGTAAATACGCCATTCACCGTCCAGCTGGCGTGCCTCGACCCGGTTTGCGTTGACGTCCGAGCCGCCCTGAATCTCGGACAGGTACTGGGCGCCGATCGCAAAGTCTCCGTCGATACCCTGTTTGACATGTTCGCGAATACGCTCCAGTTCCACGGTGTCGGCAAAGCGATCTAGCATCGCCGCGAGTCCCTCGGTGCAGGTCAGGGGGCAACAAATCGACGCTTCACCATTCTGGTAGATGAGAAACAATTGAATCAGCCGCTGCCAGTGTGTCGTGTCGTCGGCGAACAGGCCGAGCGCGAAAATATCGCGCTCCATTTCAAACGTGGCGTCGGCTCGCCGAATGCGGTCTATGCGCCGGTTATGCGCATCGAAGTGGACCAGTTCAGGATGGTTATGCGGTTGCGCGGCATCCTCGGCGAGGCGTCTCCAGCGCGTCGACGCCCGGGCGGAAACTTCACTTGCGCTGCGCTCGGCGGACCGCCAGGCTTTTCCGGCATAATGCTTCAGCAGCTGCTGCAGCAGCGGGTCGTCGCGGTAATAATCGACGCCGTCGCGCCAGTCGAGATAAGGCCTGAAACTGTAATCATTCCCAGCGGACATAGGTCTCGTCGGCAGCCGCCGCGCGCAACAATTCGATCAGCGGTATCGCCCGGGTGTGCAGGCTGACGGCCGGCTCGCCTTCGTCGGCATCGCCGGCCGGCTCGACCCTCTCCGGCATACGAGCGAGCGCCCGCTGCAGGTTGTCAAGTGCCGCCGGTACATCCTCGGCATTGATGGCGCCCGGCGTCGCGGTACCGAACCCCATCATTTCGAGCATGTTGCGGCCGACATCGCCGAGCATCGTGATATTGGCATAAGCCCTGGTCTTGAAGGTAATAGGCATGACTGAATTACTCCACCGCTTCAACCGTTATCGAGCACGTATTGCAGGATACCACCGGCTTCGTAGTAGGCGACCTCGTCCCGGGTATCGATTCGACACAACACGTCGATCGCCAGCGTGCTGCCGCTGCGATCGGTAACCGCAAGCTCCAGCATCTGGCCGGGTTTGAGTCCGTTTTGCATGCCGCCGATGCTGATCTTTTCGGAACCGTCGAGTTTTAGCTGCTTGCGATCGAAACCGTCGGTGAACTGCAGCGGCAAAACCCCCATGCCGATCAGATTGGAGCGATGAATCCGTTCGAAACTCTCGGCGATGACCGCGCGCACGCCAAGCAGTCGAGTACCTTTCGCGGCCCAGTCACGGCTCGACCCGGTGCCGTACTCCTTGCCCGCAACAACGACCAGCGGCGTGCCTTCATCGATGTAGCGCATCGCCGCATCGTAAATGCTCATTTGTTCGCCGTCCGGCATGTGCCGCGTCACGCCGCCCTCGACGTCGGGCGTCATTTCGTTGCGAATGCGGATATTGGCGAAGGTGCCGCGCATCATCAATTCATGGTTGCCTCGACGTGAACCGTAGGAATTGAATGCGCTGCGCTCGATGCCATGTTCGAGCAGGTATTGCCCGGCCGGACTTTTAACCGCGATCGCGCCGGCCGGCGAGATGTGGTCAGTCGTAATCGAGTCGCCGAGCAGCGCCAGGATACGCGCATTCTCGACCGGTTCGAGCTGCTTGCTGTTGTCCAGCTGAAAATAAGGCGGATTGCGAATATAGGTCGACGAGTCGTCCCAGTCGTAGGTCTTGGAATCGTCGACCTCGATGCTTTGCCAGTTTTCGTCTCCGCTGAATACGTCGGCATATTGCCGATTGAACATGCTCTCGTTGACTTTAATGACTTCGTCGGCGATGTCCTGGTTGCTGGGCCAGATATCACGCAGGTAAACCGGCTCGCCATCACTGCCGGTACCCAACGGTTCCGAGGTCAGGTCGATCGCAGTGCTGCCGGCGAGTGCATAAGCGACCACCAGCGGCGGCGAAGCGAGCCAATTGGCCTTGACGTGCTGATGTATGCGGCCTTCGAAATTGCGATTCCCGGAGAGCACGCTGGCCACGGTCAATTTCTTGTCGATGATCTGTTGTTCGATTTTTTCCGGCAAGGGTCCGGAATTACCAATACAGGTTGTGCATCCGTAACCGACCAGGTTGAAACCGATTGCGTCCAGCTCCTGCTGCAGGTTGGTCGCGGTCAGATACTCGGTGACGACCTTGGAACCCGGCGCCAGCGATGTCTTGACCCAGGGCCTGGTGCCGAGGCCCTTCGCGCGCGCGTTGCGCGCGAGGAGTCCGGCGGCCATCATCACCTTGGGATTGGAGGTATTGGTGCAGGAAGTGATCGCGGCAATCACGACGTCACCGTTTCGCAGTTCTTCGTCCGATTCGCGTTGTTGGTCCGCCTCGCCGCCAATAATGGATTGCGTCGCCTGCTTGATTCCGGACAAGGCAACCCGGTCCTGCGGTCGCTTGGGTCCGGCCAGCGACGCTTCGACCGATGACAAATCAAGCTTGAGCTGGCTGCTGAAAACCGGATCCGGACTGTCGGCCTGGTACCACATACCCTGGGCCCGGCAATAGGCCTCGACCAGCTTCAGGGTTGCCTCATCGCGCCCGGTCAGGCCGAGGTAGCGGATGGTTTCGGCATCGACCGGGAAAAATCCGCAGGTCGCACCGTATTCGGGCGCCATGTTAGCCAGCGTCGCGCGGTCCGCGAGCGGCAGCTGGCTCAGGCCGGCCCCGAAGAATTCGACAAACTTGCCGACCACGCCATGCTCGCGCAACATCTGCGTCACGGTCAGAACCAGGTCCGTCGCGGTAATACCCTCGCGCAGCTCGCCGGTAAATTCAAAGCCAACCACTTCGGGGATCAACAGCGAGATCGGTTGCCCAAGCATGCCGGCCTCGGCCTCGATACCGCCGACGCCCCAGCCCAGCACGCCGAGACCGTTAATCATCGTGGTGTGCGAGTCGGTGCCGACGAGTGTATCCGGAAACGCGTACGTCTTGCCGCCTACCTCGTGCTGCCAGACCGTTTTGGCAAGATACTCGAGGTAGACCTGGTGACAGATACCGGTTCCGGGCGGCACCACGCGAAAATTATCGAACGCGCCGGCGCCCCACTTCAGAAAGCGGTAGCGTTCGTCATTGCGTTTGACTTCAAGATTGACATTGGTCGCAAATGCTTTCGGCGTCGCGAACTCGTCGACCATGACCGAGTGATCAATGACCAGGTCGACCGGAATCTGCGGATTGATCCGCTCGGGATCGTTGCTCGCGGCGTCGCGCATCGCGGCGAGGTCGACAACCGCCGGCACGCCGGTGAAATCCTGCATCAGCACTCGTGCAGGCCGGAACGCTATTTCACGCTCCGAACTGCAGGTCTTGACCCACTCGGCGAACGCGCGGACATCGCCTTTCGCGTCGTCCCCGCCGTTCTCGAAACGCAGTATGTTCTCGAGTAACACCTTGAGCGAGTACGGCAAGCGCCGGATATCCCCGAGGTCGCCCTCGGCGAGCTTGTCCAGGCTGAAGTAATGGTAGGTTTTTCCGTCCACGTCTAGCGTGGCCAGCGTGTCAAAGCTGTTGCTTCCGGGTTTCATCTCTGTTCTCCGATGCTTCGATGCGGAGATTATATCGCGTTATTCGCAGATAAAATGAATTACGTTGGGATCTTTCAGGTCAACTTTTTTGCCCAGGCTGATATGTCCGGAGCCGAACAGGGTGAATTCTTCGCGGCGCAGAAATATCTCCTGCCCATCGGAGGTACGCACGAAGGTGCCGTTGGTGCTTTGATCGGTAATGATGAACTTACCGCGCCGATGCTCGATCCTGGAATGGTGCCGTGAAATCAGGTCACCCTTGATGATCAGCTCGCAGTCCTTGCCGCGTCCGAGGATAAATGAAGTCGTATCGTTGGGGATCTGGTTGGGTTTGCCCTCGTAGGTCAGGGTCAAATTTTTCGCTTGCGAGTGACGCGCGGGATTGGTGAAGCTGCTCGCGGTGGCCATGTTGGTGATATCGCCTTCCTGTTCCCAGGTAAACAGGTAGACATCGAGCTGCTCGTTACGGCCCTTGACCCGCAGGCGATCGTAGGGGCGCATATTGTTCGACAATTCGCCGCTCTTGACCATGAAGGCGATTTCCTGGGTGCACAGGATCTGGCGCGCCTTGGCCATGCCCACGACCCGCGCGGCAACGTTGACCGTGTCGCCGAAGATGTCGTCGTTTTCGAGAATCGCGCTGCCATACTGCATGCCGATCCGAATCGAGACACCGATGGTTTCCGGGGAACGATCATCTTCCATGGTTTCCTGGATGGCCTTGGCGGCGAAGACCGCCATATCGACATCAGTGAAATACACCAGAATTTCGTCGCCGATGGTCTTGACCAGCTGACCGTTGTGCCGGCGCGTTATCGATATCAACGCGTTGAGTGCCTTGGAAATGCGTTCCCTTGCAAGATCGTCGCCCATGTTTTCATACATGGCCGTGCTGCCCGCCACATCGGCGAACATCACCACGCAATTTATCGTTTTTCGCGACACTCGTTACATTCCTTCAAGAATTTGCAACTGGGCAAGTCCGGGCGAACCGTCGTCGTGAGCAGACGCAAGGGCCTGCCTGTCTCTAGAACGATTGCTGACGCCTGGCTCCGCAAACCGCCATTTTTATACCCGGCGGAGTCTATCATGGCAACTTCGTTTCATCCTCAGGTTTATATAGCATGTTACTGAAAAACCGGTGATATCACTACGCTCTCAGCCGTCCCCCGCGTCGATATGCTCGATTGCCCGTTTGATTCGAGCCAGGCTGCGCTCCTTGCCGACGAGCGCGACGGTCTGATCGATCGGCGGTGAAAAAGAGCCGCCGGTCACCGCAACTCGCAGCGGCTGACCGACTTTGCCCATGCCGATATCGAGTTCCTGGGTAATGCCCTCGATCACGCGGTGAATCGCGCTCACATCCCAGGATTCCAGCGCGCCGAGTTGGGCGTGAAGCCGTTGCAACGGTTCGAGCGCGTCGGCGCGCAAGGCCTTGCGCGAGGCTTTTTCATCGTAGGCGGCAAAATCCTGAAAACAGTACAAGATACTGTCGACCAACTGGTTTACCGTGATCGAGCGCTGCCGGTACAAATCGACGAGATCGTCGATGTCGAGCTTCTCGTCGAATTCGATTTCGAGATGGCGCAGGCGTTCGTGCACCAGGCCGACGATACGCTCCAGCGGCAGCTTGGCCAGGTAATGCTGGTTCAGCCAGTTCAGCTTGTCGGTGTTGAACGACGACGCCGAGGCGTTGATTTCGTCCAGTGAAAAGTGCTGGATCATTTCCTCGCGCGAAAAAATTTCCTGGTCGCCATGCGACCAGCCCAGCCTTACGAGATAATTGAGCAAGGCCTCGGGCAAATAGCCGGCCTCCTTGTATTGCATGACGCCGACCGCGCCATGTCGCTTGGACAGGCGCTTGCCGTCGTCGCCGAGAATCATCGGTACGTGCGCGTACTCGGGGACCCCGGCACCGAGCGCTTGCAGAATGTTGATTTGCCGCGGCGTGTTGTTGACGTGATCGTCGCCGCGGACCACGTGGGTAATCGACATATCCATGTCGTCGACCACGACCGACAGGTTATAGGTCGGGCTGCCATCGCTGCGCTGTATGATGAGGTCGTCGAGTTCGTCGTTACTGAAGCGCACCTCGCCCTTGACATGGTCGCGAAAAACGACGGCTCCGGCCCGCGGATTGCGAAAGCGCACCACCATTGCTTTACCGTCGGTCGGCTGCAGCCCCAGTTCGCGGCAGCAACCGTCATAACGGGGTTTCTGCCTTGCCGCCATTTGTTCTTCGCGCAGCGCGTCGAGGCGCTCGCGAGAACATTCGCAGTAGTAAGCGTCGCCCTGCTCGAGAAGCTGCGCGATTACCTCGCGATATCGGTCGAATCGCCG
>JBFGQE010000076.1:0-11297 GCA_041564355.1 Gammaproteobacteria bacterium
AACCGCAGCTGGATCGAATACGTGATGACCGTGGCCGGTGCGCAGACGCGCGAATGCCAGAATGCGAAGCTCGATTACGAGCATTACGTCGAGCGGCAGCTGACGCCGATCGCGGATACGATTCTGAACGCGATCGGTTCGTCGATGGACGCGATTACGCGCCAGCAGCAGGCGCTGTTCTGAATCGAAAAATTCCCCGGGACGCTGACGGCATCCGCGCTGGTTATTCCGGTCGTGGCGGTGGCAGTTCGTCGTACTGCACCAGTTCCTCGACCGGTTTGCGCCAGGCGACGCGCGAATTCCAGAAGATGTTTTGCGTCGGGGTAATGCCGGGGTCTTCGTCGAGGGTCCCGGACGGAATCACGACCACGCGCCCGCTTTGCGATAGCCACGGCAATGACGAACCGCAGCGCTTGCAAAAACAGGTGGCGAAGTGTTTTGCTTCCGGCAGCTCGAAACGTCCGACCAACTCTTCACCGCTGAGCCATTCGAAGCGGGCGGGATCGACCAGAATGTTGGCTGCATGCACGCTGCCGGTGAATTTGCGGCAGCGTGAGCAATGGCAGTACTGGAACGCGTGCTCCGGGCCCTCGAACTGGTAGCTTACCGCCTGGCACAGGCAGCTGCCCCTGGTTTTCTTACTCATTTATCAACCTCCCGTCCATCTGCTCGCAGTGTAGTCGAGCCACCGCTTTATTTCACCCGCGCCGGGTGTGGATAGTGAACGCGCATTGCCGGTTGGACCACCACGCCGCACTCCCGGTTCGCCTTGCCGGCAATGGCATTCGCGTGATTCGTGGCTGGGTGTTAACCGTGCTTCCGGGGTATTATCCGACGCATACGCTAGAACGCGGGGTAGAAAACTGGAGAGCATGAAGCGCGGAGTCAAGCTGGAAACACTTAGCTGGATCGAGGCCGAAAGATGGTTTGCCGCCGATCCGGTCGTCGTGATCCCGCTGGGTGCGGCGGCGAAACAACACGGTCCGCATCTGCCGCTGAATAACGATGCGCTTATCGCCGACTGGCTCGCCGACGAGATACGGCAACGCCTGCCCGTACTGGTTGCGCCGATCGTCAATGCCTCCTTTTACCCGGCTTTCGTCGACTACCCGGGCTCGATCAGCCTGCGCATCGAAACCGCGCGCGACCTGATCGTCGACAGCTGCACGAGCCTGGCGAGCTTCGGTGCGACGCGTTTTTTCGTCGTCAACACCGGGCTGTCGACGCTGCGTCCGCTGCGGCAGGCGGCGCGGGCGCTGGAACCAATCTGCCGGCTCGAGTACCTGGACCTCGAGACGGCGCTATCTTCGTTGCCGGCCGGACTGCTCGAACAGGACTTCGGCTCGCACGCCGACGAACACGAAACCTCGTTGATGCTGTACATCGCGCCGCAGGTGGTCGACATGTCGCGCGCGGTCGACGATGGCAGCGAGGGAGAGGGCAGATTGAGCCGTACGCGAGGAGAAGGCATCTGGTCGGCGTCGGGGGTTTACGGCCGCGCATCGCTGGCGAGCCGCGAAAAAGGCAAGGTAATCGCCGCGACGCTGGTCGACCATTGCATCGAACAAGTTAACCAGCTGAGCTCGACTCTCTCTGGTTAAGCCGTGAGCACTAGTATGATGGGGTCGGACTTCCTGTTTTCTTTTCAAGATCGCGATTCGCACCTCATCCAGGAAGGTAAAACAGGGTTCCCGCAAAGACGCAAAGGACGCAAAGGTTGGTTGGGGATGCATTCATTACAATTCTTTGCGCTCTTTGCGTCTTTGCGGGAACCTGTATCGGAATGCAATCGGATCAAAAGGGATCCCTTTGATCGGAGTGGATTTTACGCTCGCTTTCCCCGCGATCTCCGCGTGCGCCGCGCCTCCGCGCGAAACGGGAGCTCGACTGCCTACCCGTGTTCGGGAATTTCGCGCGTACGGCGGGCGATGTATTCGAGCAGCGCTTCGTCGAGCGCCGAGTCGATCGGCGGGGCCTCGTACTTCTGCAGCCATTTCTGCGCCTTGCGCACGCCGACCGCTTCGCTGTCGAGGCGTCCCTCGACGTCCCATTGCTCGTAGGAATTATTGTGCTGCGAGTCGAAGATGAACAGGTTGCTGTGCAGCGTATGCGTTTCGCCGAGAAAGTGCCCGCCCGGGCCGACTTTCTTCGTGGTTTCGAAGACTTCCTCGATATCGTGGAAATCGGGTCCCTGCAGGAAATGATAAAACGCGTCGAGCTGTTCGAAGTCGATCATGGTCTTGCCGTAGCCGACGGTCAGCGCGCCTTCGAGCATGCCGCCGGCCATGGTGAGCCAGTCGGCGCCCGACAGCATTGCCGGAAATAGTCCCCACATCGAGTCGTAAGCCGCCTGCATGTCGCCCGATTTCGAGGTCGCGACGTTCAGGATCGCGCGGTGCGGGACCCGGTAGTAACGCGCCATCGCGTTGGACAGGAACTGCACCATCGCCGAGTCGGGCGAACCGTGCACCGGCGCGCCGCTGTTGAGCGCCACCGTCATCGCCGGCACGCCGAACAGCATCGGCGCGCCCGGGCGGATGATTTGCGTCATCGCCATCGCCATCAGCGCCTCGGCGAGCACCACGCCGACCGTACCGACGTTGCTCGCCGGCGTGCTCGCCGCGGCCATCGAGAACGGCGAGCACATTACGGCCTGGTTGTTCTTCGCGTAAACCTTGAGCGCGTCGAGCATGGTCTCGTCCCAGACCAGCGGCGAGTTGGCGTTGATCAGCGAGGTGGTGCAGCAATTATTGGTCGCGAACTCGTCGCCGAATACGATCTTCATCATTTCTACCGTATCCTCGGCGCGCTCGCGCGCGGTAACGTTGCCGATGATCGGTTTGTCCGAGTATTTCAGCCCGCTGTAGGCCATGTGCAGGTGGCGATGCGCTACCGGGATATCGACCGGTTCGACGATGGTGCCGCCGGCGATATGCACCGTCGACGCCATGTGGTTGAGCTTTTGCAGGTTATTCAGGTCCTCCAGCGTCGCGTAGCGCCGGACGCCCTCCAGGTCGCGCACGAACGGCGCGCCATAGGACGGCGACACCACGGCGTGGCCGTCGCCGACCGTGACCGAGCGTTCCGGATTGCGTGCATGATGTCGATACGAGGATGGAATTCTGCCGATCAGCTCGAGCAGTTCGTCGCGCCCGATGCGCACGCGCTCGCCGTCGATCTCGGCGCCGGTACGGCGCCAGAAATCGAGGGATTCGGGATCCTGGAAATCGCAGCCGATCTGCTCCGCCACGCGCATCGCGAAATCGTGAATCAGTTCGACCCCCTCCTGGTTGGTCACTTCCATGATCGGTATGCCGCGGCGTATCTCCGGGTGATGCACGATCGCCGCGCTGGCCACCGCGGCGCGCCTGGCAGCGCTGCCGCCCTGGCGCCTGCGACGCGTTTTTTTCACGGGTTCGCTCACAGTTGCAGCCCGATTTTACGACCGTCGTGAAACGCGTAGGGCGCCTGGCGCGGCGCGGCGGCGTCGCCGATGACGTGGAAGCGGGTATCGGTCTCGGCCAGCGCTAGCTCGACCTCGTTGTAAACCGTGTTGGTGGTCGCGGTCACGATTGCGCTAGCCGGGACCTCAATGATCGAGCCATCCAGCAGCGAGCGCACCTCGGCGCGGTCGCCGTGCCAGTGCACGATGACCGACTCGAGGAGAAAATTCACGCCGAGTTTTTTCAATGCGCCCCGGACCTTGGAATCGACGGTCGTGCGATGAAGTTCCTTGCCGATCAACTCGTCGGGCGTGACGATGGTAACCTCGTGGCCCTTTTCGGCGAGATGCCACGCGGTACCGGTACCGCGCCAGTTGCCACCCTCGTCCAGCACGATGACCTGTTCGCCAAGCTGCGCCTGATCGCGGAATACCTCCTCGCAAGCGTAGACCTGGCCGTTTTCGAGACCGGGCAGCTGCTCGGCCTCGGGCAGCCAGCGCTGGCGCGCTAATCCGTCCGGTAATGAACCGCTGGCGAGGACGACCTCGTCGGCGCCGAATTCGATGATGTCATTTTCGTCCATCGGCGAGAAATAACGTACCTCGACGCCGAGTTGCTCGAACTGGCGCAGGTACCAGCCGATCAGTTCGGTGATCTGGCCGCGCCGCGGCGCCAGTCCGGCGAGGCGAAATTGTCCGCCGAGATCGCCGAGCGCTTCGGCCAGGGTGACTTCGTGGCCGCGCTCGGCGGCTACCCGTGCCGCTTCCATGCCGGCCGGCCCGCCGCCGACGACCAGGATTTTCTTCGGCCGGTCGGTCTTGCTGAAGCGATCGCCGCCCCATTCGAATTCGCGACCCGCCGACGGATTCACCAGGCAGGAAATCCAGTAGTCGCGCGAACGCCGCCCCCAGCACATCTGGTTGCAGGAAATACAGCCGCGAATATCGTCGTGACGACCGGCGCGCGTCTTGTTGACCCAGTGCGGATCCGCGATCTGCCCACGCACGATCGAGACCAGGTCGGCGTCGCCGCTGGCGATCGTGTAGTCGGCGTTTTCAGGGGTGCGGATGTGGCATTCGGCGGTGATTTTGGCATGCCTGACCGCCTGTTTCAGCGCCGCCGCGAGCGGCACGCCCTGTTTTTCGCCGTAGACGAAGGTCGCCATCAGGCGTTCGTAATCGACGTAGTTGCCGGCGCCGCAGCTGACATAGTCGAGATTGCCGGACGCGTCGTGCAGCGCAATGACCTCCTGCAGTTGCTCCAGTGTCATCAGGTAGGGCGTTTCCTCCGAGTAACTGATCGACATCCCGATGATGAAATCCTCGCCGCAGGCCTCGCGGATAGAGTTGACGATCGATAGCGACAGGCGGCAGCGATTTTCCAGCGATCCGCCCCACCTGTCTTCACGCTGGTTCGACCATGGGGTCCAGAACTGGTCGAGCAGCGCGTGGTATGCGGCGAACAGGTCGACGCCATCGAAGCCAGCGGCCTGGCAGCGCTTCGCCGCCGCGGTAAAGCAGTCGATGATCTCGAGGATTTCTGACTCGCGCATCGCGTGACTGCCGTCGGAATCGTGGTAAGAGGTCAGGCCGGAGGGTCCCCAGTGCGGCATGAACGACAGGTCCGAATCGCCGTGCTGGCCGACGTGGTAAAGCTGTTGCAGGATTGTCGTGCCGTGCGCGTGCACCGCCTCGGTGATCTTGCGGAAATGAGGGATGACCTCGTCGTCGCAATGCCTGAAGTTACCCCGCGTCAGCACCGCGGTCGGGTGCACCGGCATCGGTTCGACCACGATCATCGCCGCGCCGCCGAGCGCGCGCTCTTCGTAATAGCCGCGATGACGCTCGCCCGGGAGGCCGAGCTCGGACATGTTGGCGGTATGCGCGCCGAACACGATACGGTTGTCGAGCTTGCGGTGACGCAGCTGCAGCGGTTGAAAGATATTCGGGTATGCAGTCATGGCCTGGTTGTTGTCAGATACGAGCGCTGAATATACCGATTGTGCCAGCATGAACAAAACGATATATTTTCATGATCTCCATCGAAATCATTCATAATGTCCGTTCTCGATATCGATTCCATGCGCGCATTGACGACGATCGCCGAATCCGGCGGTGTCACTCGCGCCGCACAGCGGCTGAACCTGTCGCAGTCCGCGGTCAGCCACAAGATGAAACGCCTCGAGCGCAATCTCGGGCGCAAACTGTTCGTCCGCACCGGCGGCCATCTGCGCCTGAGCGGGGACGGCGAAAAGCTGCTCGACTATGCGCAGCGCCTGGTCAAGCTGCACGACGAGGCTTACGCGAGTTTCCACCAGAGCGACCTCGCCGGCGCGCTGCGACTCGGCATCACCGAGGACGTGACCGCGCCGGGGATGGCGCAAATCCTGTCGAATTTCGCGCTGAGCTTTCCGAATATCGCGTTGACCTCGCGCGTCGCGCATTCGCCCGAACTGGTGCGACTGCTCGCGCGCCGCGAACTCGACATGGCGCTGATCGAGGTCTTCGAAAGTGAATTGCTCGGCGGAGATCATCCCCTCGGCAGGCAGGAAGTAGTCTGGCTGGTCAACGAGGAGTTCACCCCGGGCGACACGAACGGCGTCCCGTTCGTGGCTTACCACGAGAACTGTTTCTACAGGGACTGGGCGGAGCGGGCGCTGGCCGGGATGGGGCGCGAACTGCGCGTCGTGTTCGAGTGTCCGAGCATCGACGGCATGGTCAACGCGGTACGTAGCGGGCTCGGCATCGGCCTCGTCAATCTCGACGTGTTCAACCAGCTTCAGGCCGGGCGTCGCGGCGACAGTCGCGGCCTGCGTATCGAGCGGGGCGCTTTACCGCAACCGCCGCCGATTCAGCACGTCGCGCGCTTTGCCGACGGCTTCCCCACCGAGCAAATGGACCGGCTGCTCGAACTGATCAAGCAGGAGTTGATCCCGGTTGCGTGACGCGCAAAACGGGTTCGCGAAGTGGCTTCTCCATGGTTTCTCGCGGAGACGCGGAGGGCGCGGAGGGGCGCGGGAAGCTGATAGATGACCCACGGCCGACACCTGCCCCAATCCGGCCCGGATCATCCCCAGCATTTCCCTGCGTCCCCCGCGCCCTCCGCGCCTCCGCGTGAACCTTACTTTACAAAGGCCCGAAGAAAGGCTCCCGCCAGGACGCCAGGGACGCAAAGGTGGGTTGGTTATACATCCATTAAATTTCTTTGCGCTCTTCGCGTCCTTTGCGCCTTTGCGGGAACCTTCACCGAAGTGGTTCCCACCTTCATTTTCCCGGCGCCTCCCCGCGCCCTCCGCGTCTCCGCGCGAACCTTGTTTACAACAGCGAGAAAAAGGGCTCCCGCCAGGACGCCAAGAGCGCAAAGGTGGGTTGGGTATACATCCATTAAAATTCTTCGCGTCCTTTGCGCCTTTGCGGGAACCTCTATCGGAATGGTTTTCATCTTCGCTTTCCCCGCGCCTCTCCACGCTCTCCGCGCCTCCGCGCGAACCCTTCCCGTGTTCGAGTATTTCGCAGGGACGCCTTCCACCGCGCCGCGGTTTAGAGTAGTTTAACGGGACAGTCCGGCGTGGGGCGTGAAGATGTTGTTAAAGGATATCAAGACCTGGGTGACGGTGCCGCCTAGCGGGATCGGCGGTTCCTTCTGGGTCATCGTCAAAATCACTACCGATAACGGCATCGAGGGCATCGGCGAGTGCTACGGTATTCCCGTATCGGGCAATATCGCCTGCGCGATGGTGGAGGATACCTTCGAGCGCTACATTGCCGGGGAAGATCCGCACCATGTCGAAACGCTGTTTCGCCGCGTCTATTCGGCCGGCTTCACCCAGCGGCCGGACATTAGCATGATGGGCGTGTTCAGCGGTATCGAGATCGCTATCTGGGACATCCTCGGCAAGGCGCACGACCAGCCCGTGTACCAGCTGCTCGGCGGACAGTTCCACGAGCGCATTCGCACCTATACCTACCTCTATCCCGAGACCCTGGACAGCGACGGTAATCCCGACGCCGGTGCTCCCGATGTCTACCATGACGGCGACGCGGCGGCCGCGCGCGCGCTGGATTACATCGACATGGGCTTTACCGCGATCAAGCAGGACCCGGCCGGGCCCTACAGTTTTCAGGGCGGCCGGGAATTGTCGCTGGTCGAGCTCGGTCGTTGCGAGGAAAACGTGCGCAAGCTGCGCGAGGCGGTGGGCGACCGCGCGGACATACTGTTCGGCACTCACGGTCAGATGACGACGTCGTCTGCGATCCGCCTTGCGCGGCGCATCGAGCCTTACGATCCGCTGTGGTTCGAGGAGCCCTGTCCGCCGGACCAGATGGATGCGATCGCTCGCGTTGCCGCGTCGACGACTATTCCGATCGCGACCGGTGAGCGCTTGACCACTCGAGTCGAGTTTCACCAGGCGCTGAAAGCCGGGGTGACGATTCTGCAACCCGACGTCGGTCGCAGCGGCGGAATCTGGGAAACCAGGAAAATTGCGCAGCTGGCGGAGTTGTTCAATGCGCAAATCGCGCCGCATATCTACTGCGGCCCGATCGCGCATGCCGCCGCCGCGCAGGTCGCCTTCAGCTGCCCCAATTTTCTGATTCTGGAGACGATCCAGACCGAGTTTCACGACGCCATTCTGAAACACCCGCTGCCATGGGACGCGGGCTACATGCCGGCGCCCGGCGAGCCGGGTCTCGGTATCGAGCTCAACGAAACCGTGGTGGAATCGCATCCCTATCGGCCCGGCGGTCGGCTGCATCTGGAAATGTGCCAGACCGTGCTCGACTCGAACAACCAGAAGATCATCGGCGACATCGATTAATGCCGCAGCGACCGAAGACGCTGAACCTGTCGAACTGGCGCCTGCCGCCGAATCATCGCTGGGCTTTTCACCACGTGCGCGAAATTATCCCGAGCGAAGCGATTCGCCGCGGCGACGCGATCGCCGAATTGCCGCGCGGCGGTGATGCCGGCCTGGCGGCAATGGAGCTGGCCGGACCCGGCGACGAGACCTGGTCGCTCGATGAATGGCTGCAGGCGTCGAATACCGACGCGCTGCTGGTCGCCAAAAACGGGGAACTGGTGTACGAGTGGTATATCGACCCCGCGGTCGAGATCGAGCCGCATATCGTGTTCTCGGTAAGCAAGTCGATGACCGCGACGCTGGCCGGTGTGCTCGTCGGACAGGGGCTGCTCGATCCGGCCTGCCCGGTCACCGACTACATCCCCGAGCTGTCCGACTCGGGTTATGCCGATGCCAGCGTGCAGCAGGTGCTCGACATGGCGGTGCGAATCGATTTTGTCGAAGACTACCTCGCTACCGAGGGCAGGTTCGTCGAGTATCGCACCGCGACCGCGTGGCATCCCTGCGAGACCGATGCGATCGACCAGAACCTGCATGATTTCCTGTGTACGCTAGGCCGCGTCGACGGTGCGCACGGCGAAGTCTTCCAGTACAAGTCACCGAATTCGGATCTGCTCGGCTGGATCCTCGAGCGCGTCAGCGAAGAGCGTTTTGCGCGCCTGTTCAGCCACTACCTGTGGGCGCCGATGGGCGCCGAGGCCGAGGCTTATATCACCGTCGATCGCAAGGGCGGCCCGCGTACCGCGGGGGGAATCTGCGTGCGGCCGCGCGACCTGCTGCGTTTCGGCGAACTCGTGCGCAACCGCGGTTTCGCCAACGGGCAGCAGATCGTTCCACCGGCCTGGATCGACGACTGCAGCCAGGGCGGTAACCGTGACGCCTGGCGCCGCGGCGAATCGGCCAAGGAGTTTCCGGACGGGCGTTATCGCAACAAGTGGTACCAGACCGGCGATGCGCACCAGACAATGCTCGCGATCGGAATCCACAGCCAGTGGATCTACATCGACCCGGTTGCGGCAGTAACCATCGTCAAGCTTTCGTCCCAGGACGAACCGCTCAAACTCGAACTCGACTCGGTCAACCTGGGCGCGTTTGCCCGGATCGCTGCCGTGGCCTGACCCCTTGACCGGACGTGGCGAATTATTGCCCAGCGCGGGTCTCGCAATCGGTGCCGGTGTCTGGGGTCTTTACTGGATTCCGGTGCGCGCAATCGAGCAGGCCGGGGTGCAGGCGGCCTGGACCGGGCCGGTAATCTTTACCGCCAGCCTGGTGGTATTGCTGCCCTTCTTGCTGTCCAGATTGGGGGTGCTGATACGAAACTGGCATGGGATCATGCTGCCCGGATTGCTGGCGGGATTCGCCTTCGCGCTATATATCGGCAGCCTCAACCAGACCGACGTGGTGCGGGCGATCCTTCTGTTTTACATGAGCCCGTTGTGGAGCACCCTGCTCGGCATGGTAGTTTTACGCGAACGTCTGACGAGCAACCGGGTTCTCGCGCTGATACTCGCGTTTAGCGGCCTTTACGTCGTGCTGGTGGTCGAGAGTGGTTTGCCGATACCGCGTAATAGCGGAGACTGGTACGCGTTACTGTCCGGCCTTTGCTGGTCGGTGGCCACGGTCAGGCTGTTTCAGGACGGCGCCCGCAACGTGCCGGAAAAGGTCGGCGTGTTTATCCTGTTCGCGCTGGTTATGTCGATCGCGCTGGTGCTCTGGGAGCAGGGCGACCTGCGGCAAATGCCGACCCTTCCGATGCTGATGCCGGCCTTTTACTGGATCCTGGCAATCGCCCTGCTGCAGCTCCCGGTAACCTTTTTGACCATCTGGCCGGCGACTATATTAAGCCCGGCCCGTGTCGCCATGCTGTTGATGGTCGAGGTACTGGTCGGCGTGGCTTCGGCCGCGTTGCTGATAGACGAACCGTTCGGTTTGCGCGAAATCACCGGCGCTGTACTTATTGTAACGGCCGGGATCGTCGAGGTCTCACGTCGGCAAACGGTGGTTGCAAGCGACTTGCCACACGGGTAGGGTCGACCTTACCGGGTGGAATTTAATCCGCCCGGGACGGTCTGATGCGGTATAGGATATAATTCGCGAGATGAAGATGAGTGCCCGTAAAGCGAGATTGACCCTCTATGCGATGTTGCTGCTTTACCTTCCGTTCGGCACGGTGGTGGCGGATTGTAACGATCGTCGCGCACCCGGCATGGACTGGTTCGGGTGCAAGAAAATCAACAAGATGATGGATGGGTCGGATTTTACCGGGAGCCGATTTGATAGCGCGGACCTGTCTTCCAGCCTGATGGATGACAGCGACTTTACCGGCGCGAGCCTCTACAAGACCAACCTGACCCGCGCCAGTCTCAAGCGCAGTAAATTAATCGACGCAAGGCTGACCAAGGCGATCGGTTATCGCGCGAATTTCGATCGCAGTAGCCTGCAAAATTCGATCATGACAAAGTCCGAATTTTCGCGCGCAAGTTTCAAGCACGCGCGAATTGCCGCCGTTGACTGGACCAAGTCCGAGCTCGGCCGAGCCGATTTTTCCGGGGCGACATTGACCGATGTAACCTTCGAATTTTCCAACCTGTCGCGCGCGGTTTTTGCCAATGCGCGTCTCGAAAAAGTCAATTTCGCCGGCGCCTATACCTATCGCACGCATTTCGAGAATGTCGATCTGAGCGGCACCACCAATCTGACCCAGGCACAGATCGATATCTCCTGTGGCAATCGCTATACGCGCCTGCCCGACGGTCGCTGGATGCCGGATACCTGGCCCTGCGAGGAATAACCCCGCCCCGGCGCATGGCTCGCCCTACAGCGTGATCGGGAAGCCCATTTTCTGCACCAGCGCGATCCACAGTTTGCGCCAGCCACCTTTTTCGTCCAGCGTATCGAGCGCGTACATCGTGATGCTCGCGCCGATCCAGCGAAACGGCTCCGGCGGGATGTAGTTCGGCAGGGTCCGGGCGAACTGCATGCGCGTTTCCGCGATC
>JBFGQE010000077.1:0-11077 GCA_041564355.1 Gammaproteobacteria bacterium
GACCGATCTGGGAACTTTCCAGGGCTTGATCCAGACCTTGCAGAATTACTGGTCCGAGCAGGGCTGCGTCATCTTGCAGCCGCTGGATATGGAGGTGGGCGCGGGTACTTTCCACCCGGCGACTTTCATCCGTGCAATCGGTCCGGAGCCGTGGAATGCCGCTTACGTGCAGCCCAGTCGCAGGCCCACAGACGGCCGTTACGGTGAAAATCCGAACCGCCTGCAACACTACTTCCAGTTCCAGGTACTGCTCAAGCCGTCGCCGGATGAGTTCCAGGAACTTTATCTCGGATCGCTCGAGGCGCTCGGCTTCGACACGCTGGTGCACGACATTCGTTTCGTCGAAGACGACTGGGAATCGCCGACCCTCGGTGCCTGGGGGCTCGGCTGGGAAGTCTGGCTGAACGGTATGGAGGTTACCCAGTTTACCTATTTCCAGCAGGTTGGCGGACTCGAGTGTCATCCCGTATCGGGCGAGATTACTTACGGCATAGAACGCCTCGCGATGTACCTGCAGGGCGTCGACAGCATTTACGACCTGGTCTGGAGCCGCTCGGCGCAGGCCGTCGTAACCTACGGCGACATTTATCGTCAGAACGAGGTCGAGCAATCGAAATACAACTTCGAGCTCGCCGACACGGACGCGCTGTTCGACTGGTTCGATGCCTGCGAGGCTCAGTGCCAGAAGCTGATCGAGCACGACTTGCCGCTGCCCGCTTACGAGCAGGTCATGAAAGCGTCGCACGCGTTCAATTTGCTCGATGCGCGCCACGCGATCTCGGTCACCGAGCGCCAGCGCTTCATCCTGCGCGTGCGCAGCCTGTCGCGCTCGGTCGCCGAAACCTATCTGGCCTCGCGCGAGGCGCTGGGCTTCCCGCTGCTGCAGCCGGGGGCGAGCAATGACTAACGCCTGCCTGGTCGAGATCGGCACCGAGGAACTGCCACCCAAAGCGCTGCCTGCGCTCTCCGCTAATTTCACCAGGCTGTTACAGGAGAGCCTGGTCGAACAGAACCTCGCGCCGGCCGCGGTCGAGTCCTTCGCCACGCCGCGCCGGCTGGCGGTCCTGGCGCGTGATATCCCGCTGCAGCAGGCTGAGCAGGTGGTCGAGAAACGCGGTCCCGCGCTGGACGCGGCATTCGATGCCGACGGTAACCCGACCCGTGCGGCGCTCGGCTTCGCGGCGTCCTGCGGGGTCGAAATCGACCAGCTCGAACAGCGCGAGACCGACAAGGGAAGCTGGCTTTACTTTCAGTCGACCCGGGCCGGCGAGCGCCTGGCCGACCTGCTTCCCGGCCTGGTTGTCAACGCGCTGGCCCGCTTGCCGATTCCGCGGCGCATGCGCTGGGGCAACTGTAATGACGAATTCGTGCGCCCTGTCAAATGGCTGGTGATGATGATCGATGACGAGGTCGTGGATGCGGAAATGTTCGGCTTGCGCAGCGCCAACCAGACTCGCGGGCATCGTTTTCACTCCCCGCAGCCGATCGTGCTCGGTAACGCGGCCGATTATGCGAGCCTGCTGCGCTCGCAGGGGCTGGTCGTGGCAAGCTTCGACGAGCGGCGCGGCAATATTCGCGAACTGGTCGAGCAGGCCGCGGCGCGGCTCGGCGGCCGGGTCAGTATCGACCCGGGCCTGCTTGACGAAGTGACCGCGCTGGTGGAGTACCCGGTCTGCGTTTGCGGCCAGTTCGATGCCGAATTTCTCGCGCTGCCGGCCGAGGTGCTGGTAACCACGATGCAGGACAACCAGAAATACTTTGCCCTGTTCGACGAGCACGGTGCGCTGCTGCCGCACTTCATCGCGATCTCGAACATCGACAGCAAGCGCCCCGAGGTAGTGGTCGGTGGGAACGAGCGCGTGATCCGGCCGCGCTTTGCCGATGCCGAGTTCTTCTTCGCGCAGGACCGCAAGCGCGGGCTTGACGAAATGCGCACCCGGCTCGATACGGTCGTGTTCCAGGAGCAGCTCGGCACGCTCGGCGAGAAGGCCTCGCGGATCACGCGGCTGGCCAAGTACGTCGCAAGCCAGACCGGCGCGGAGCAGGATCTGGTGCGCCGCGCGTCGGAGCTGTGCAAGGCCGACCTGATGAGCGACATGGTCGGCGAGTTTCCGCGTCTGCAGGGTGTTATCGGCCGTTACTATGCGCAGAGCCAGCAGGAAGAGCAGGCGGTGAGCGATGCGATCGAGCAGCATTACTGGCCGCGCTTTGCCGGCGACCGTCTGCCCGAGGGTGACGTTGCCCAGGCGATCGCGTTGGCCGACCGCCTCGACAGCCTGATCGGAATATTCGCGATCGGGCAGAAGCCGGGCGGAGACAAGGATCCATTCGCTTTGCGCCGGGCCGCGCTCGGCGTACTGCGTATCCTGGTCGAGAGCCAGCTCGCGCTCGACCTGCATGACCTGTGCCGCGCGGCCGCCGAGGGTTACCTCAAAAAAGTCGACGGCGCCGCGGTAATCGGCGACGTTGTCGAAACCGTATTCGACCGTCAGCGCGCTTACTACCACGAGCAGGGAATCGATTTCGACCTCGTCGACGCGGTTGCCTGGAATCGCCCCGGTCTGCTCTACGACTGCGATCGGCGAATCCGTGCCCTGGCCGAGTTCCAGCGTCACGAGGCCGCCGCGGCACTGGCCGCGGCAAATAAACGCATTAGCAACATTTTGCGAAAAGAGGAGCTGACGGGGTTATCGATCGACGAGGGCCTGTTGCGCGAGCCTGCCGAAAAGGCGCTCCACCAGCAGATGCAGTCGTTGCGTGACGAGGTGGAGGCGAAATTCGGGCAGGGCGAATACCTCCAGGGGCTCGAGCGCCTGGCCGAACTGAGGCCCGCGGTCGACCGATTTTTCGATGACGTCATGGTCATGGTCGACGACGCAGCGCTGAAAAACAACCGCCTTGCGTTGCTCACGCAACTGTTGCAAAGTTTTCGCAGAGTCGCCGATTTTTCTAGAATACAAGCCTGAGTGGCGCGATCCACGGGAGCGATTGCGAATGGCGAAAATGGTAATCCTTGACCGCGACGGCGTAATCAATCAGGTCGCCGAGGATGACATCACGTCGGCCGCGGACTGGGAACCGATTTCAGGTAGCCTGGAAGCGATCAACCGGTTAAAGAAAGCCGGTTACCTGGTGACGGTCGCGAGCAATCATTCCGGGATTGCGCGCGGACTTTACGACGAGGCCGAGCTCGCCAGAATGCATGACAAGCTGGAGCAAATGCTGGCCAGCCGGGGCGCCGGAATCGACGGTATCTTCATTTGTCCTCACGGTCCCGAGGCCAATTGTATTTGCCGTAAACCAAAGCCGGGGCTGCTGTTCCAGATAGCGAAAAAATTTGGCGTGGACCTGACGCAGACGCCGTTCGTGGGCGACAACATCAGTGACATCAAGGCCGCGCGGATGGCCAACGCGAAGCCGATACTGGTGCGCACCGGCAAGGGCGAGTATGTCATGCAAAACTTTCCCGAGGCGCTCGACGTGCCGGTTTACGACGATCTCGCGCATTTCGTTCGCGAGACCCTGCGTCGAGACCAGGGCAGGCCCCGTGGTTAATCCCCTGTACAAGGCCTGGCTGGCGATTCGTTCGGCCGTGTTCTGGGCAATCTTGATCCCCAGCATCGTTATTGCCGCGACCGTGGTATCTTTATCTTTCTGGACGCCGCTGCGATTTCGCACCCTGTTATTAAAAGGCTGGGTCGCGTTCACGCTGTGGACGCTGAAGATCTTTTGCGGTCTCGACTACGAGGTCGAGGGGCTGGAAAACATCCCGGATCACGGATTTATCATCATGTGCAAGCACAGTTCGACCTGGGAAACCATCGTCTTGCAGCAATTCTTCGGCCCCATGGTCTGGGTGGTCAAGCGAGAACTGACCTGGATACCGTTTTTCGGCTGGGCGTTGAAATCGATCGACGCGATCGCACTGAATCGGGGAACCGGGCGCAAGGCCATCAATCAACTGGTCACGGAAAGCAAGCTGCGCATGGACGAGGGGCGGATCCTGGTCATGTTTCCGGAGGGCACGCGGGTGCTGCCGATGCAGTACAAGCCGTTCAAAATTGGTGGCGCGATCGTATCGCAGCAGACCGGTTACATGGTTTTGCCGATCGCGCACAACGCCGGTGAATTCTGGCCGAGGCATAGCTGGATCAAGTGGCCGGGCACGATTCGCATCGTTATCGGAGAGCCGATCCATCCGCAGGGCAAGACCCCGGAGCAGATCATCGGCGAGGTGGAAAAGTGGATTACCAGCGAGTGCCAGAGAATCAGCGATCATTCACAGTTGCGCAGGCTAGGTGTTCTATAATAGTCGCTGCCCGGACTGGCGGCGGAGACGATGCACAGTTTTTCTTATTCAGGTAACCGCAGATACCCGATTTTTCTGCTTGCCTGCCTTGGTGCACTGCTGATCGGTTGTTCCGGCGGCAGCGGTGGCGACGACTGCAGCGTCAGGAAACAGAATCGGTTCGTCCACCTCGACATGCTGGATCGCTACTACTGGTACGATCGCGTGCCGCAAACAATCGACTATGACGATTTTTCGTCGCCCGAGGAAACCCTGGCATTCCTGCGCTACGAGGCGCTCGACCGGTTTTCCTACATCGCCTCGCAAGAGGCATTTAACAACCTGTTCAATAATGGTACCTACATCGGCTACGGTTTCGCTTTCGTGATCGCGGACGATGGCCGCGTCTTGCTGCGCTTCGTCTATGACCAGTCGCCCGCGGCGGCCAGCGGGCTCGAACGCGGCGATGAAATCCTCGCGGTCAACGGGCAAAGCGCGGCGATTATTACCGCGGCGAACGGCTGGAACCAGGCCTTCGGTGAAGCGCAGATCGGGCTGGTAACCAGCCTGCAGCTGCGGCGCAAGAACGGCAATATCGAGACGATTAACCTGACCAAGGCGGTGGTGACGATCAATACCGTGTTGCACAGCGAAATCATTCCCAGCGGCGCGAATAACATCGGTTATCTGGTATTCAACAGTTTTCTGAACACGTCACCGGCGGAGCTCGATCCGGTATTCGCACAATTCGGTGCCGCAGGGGTCAACCAGCTGATCCTCGATCTGCGTTACAACGGCGGCGGCAGTATCGACGTCGCGCGGGACCTCGCCAGTTACCTTCGCGATACGCCGGTGAGTAACCAGGACCTGTTCGTCCAGCTGCGCTACAACGCGCGCTACCAGTCGAGCAACTTCAACGTATACCTCAGGCCGCTGGCCAATTCACTGGGCCTGAACGAGGTGACCGTGATTACGACCAGCCTGACCTGCTCGGCGAGCGAACAGATCGTCTCGGCGCTGCAACCTTATTTCAGCCGCGTCACCACGATCGGCAGCGCGAGTTGCGGTAAGCCGGTCGGGCAGAACCCGCGCAATTTTTGCGACAAGACGCTGGTTGCGGTCAATTTCGCAAGCTTTAATGCGGCCGGGCAGGGCGAGTATTTCAGCGGCATTCCAGCCGACTGCAGCGCGTCCGACGATCCCGGGTTCGCGTTCGGCGATCCGGGCGAACCGTTGCTGCAGGCGGCGCGGTTTTTTGTCGACAACAGCACCTGTCCGCCAGTGCCGCGCCTGCGCGGCTGGTCAGCGCCGATGTTGCCGGGATTACAGGAACTTGCCGGTGCGGTTTAGCCTGTTTTTGTTGCTTGGCGTTTGCGTCAACCTGGCGCAGGCCAACTGGACTGGCGTCGAATTGTCGCTGTCGAATACCGATTCCGATTGGGATTTCGACGGCGACACGCGGGAAAGCCAGGTTGACCAGCTTAGCCTGCAAATCGAGGAAAAGACGAATTCGGGTATGCGCATCGGCGCGACTTTTGGCCATTTAAGCCTGCGCCTCGTTGCCGATAATCCATCCGATACGCGTAAGTTCGACGCGCAATTTCTCGGCGTGTACCTGCGTCAGCCGGTCGCGCTGACGGATTCGATCGAGCTGCACGGGCAGTTGAATCTGCGCTACGCGACCGGGCGCGAAAACGATAGCGACGACGATGACCGGGCCGATATCGACTGGAGTGAAATCGATTTGCAGTTTGGTCTGGGCTGGCGTTTCGCGCAGTTCAGGATCATGCCTTTCGTGACCTACAGCGATATCGACGGCGATATCGACGACGATCTCGGCACCCGGATCTTCGAGCTCGACGATCCGGTCAGTAGCGGCGTTGCGCTGGATTATTTCGTCGACAAAACCGCTTTCCTGCGTCTCGAGATTTACCAGGGAAACCGCAGCGGGGGTTACCTGACCTTCGCGCGGCGTTACTGATTTTCGCTCAGGTAGCGCTGCTTGCGCGTGTTGTAGGTTTCGACCAATTCGTCCATGCGGGCCTGGTCGAATTCACGCAAACCGCTCAGCACCATTTTTTTCTGGCCCTTGCCGACCGTGTCGCCGTTGCAGGTCAGGTCGTAGTCGAGCGCGACGTCGCCGCGCTTGCCGTAGAGGCGAAACTTGCTCCCATCTAGGGCCAGGTTAACCTCGTCGATGTCCAGCGTATCCAGCGAGATGCGCATGTGGTCGTAGATTACCAGCGGTCTTTCCGGGTTGATCATGACGTTGTTTTCCTTCATCAACGGCACCAGCACGTGCGGAAAAGTGTGCCCGGAGAATTCGACATAGTTGCGCGTCAGCGATTCGATCAGTTGCGGATCCCTGCTTCTTGCTCCATCTGCGGATACGTCGAGATATTTCTTGTCGTTGATATCGTAAATTGAGATCTCGCGCGCGTCGACCTCGGGCAGGATCAGGGTGACATCGTCGCCGACCATGCCCGAAAACGAAAATCCCATCGACTGGCGCAGGCCGTAATGATGAATGATGACCGAGAACAGCAGGTCGCCCGGAACGCAGAAGCGGGTCGAGTCGACGTCGTGGATCGCGTTGAAATCGCCGGCGACCAGCTTGGCGAAATCGCTGGCCTGTTGTCGGGTGAAGGAGAGTTTGGAACCATCCAGGTTGTAGTATTTTTTTATATTCATTTTATTCTCGGGTTAACTTCCTGCGGCCCAGAGTGCTATCTTACCGGATTTTCTCGAAGGGAGGAAAGCGCTGAACCAGGCAAGCCAATTTTCACCGCGCGGCGGCGACTCGCATGCTTAAGCTGACCAGGCTCGCGCTCAGGCGTTCGTCGACACTGCTGTTCGAAGCGGTCGAGCTGCAGGTTCATGCCGGGCAGAAGCTCGGCATCACCGGCGCCAACGGTTGCGGCAAGTCATCGCTATTCGCCTTGATCCGGGGCGAACTGTCGACCGACCAGGGTGATTTTTACCTGCCGCGCGACTGGACAGTCGCTGCGGTCGAACAGGAAACCGAGCTCGGCGCGGGGAGCGCGATCGAGTACGTCATCGACGGCGACCGCGAACTGCGTGAAATCGAAGCACGGCTCGAGCAGGCCAACCGGGAACAGCATGCCACCCAGATCGCGGCCTGCCACGAGCGGCTGCAGGAAATCGACGGCTACCAGGCCGAGAGCCGCGCCGCCCGGCTGCTCGCCGGCCTCGGCTTCGACAATGCCGAGATTACGCGGCCGCTGAAGCATTTTTCCGGCGGCTGGATCATGCGCCTGAAACTGGCGCGCGCGCTGATGTGCCGCTCGGACCTGCTGTTGCTCGACGAGCCGACCAATCATCTGGACCTCGACGCGGTAATCTGGCTCGAGCAATGGCTGCAACGCTACGCCGGCACGCTGTTGCTGATTTCGCACGACCGTGATTTTCTTGACGCGGTGACGACCAGCATCGCGCATATCGAAAAGCAGAGGATAACGCTCTACCGGGGTAACTACTCCGCGTTCGAACTGCAGCGCGCCGAGCGTCTCGCCCAGCAACAGGCCGCATATCAAAAGCAGCAACAGACGATTGCGCACATGCAGCGCTACATCGACCGCTTCAAGGCCAAGGCGACGAAGGCGCGCCAGGCGCAAAGCCGGATCAAGGCGCTCGAGCGAATGTGCCTGATCGCGCCGGCGCACGTCGACTCGCCGTTTCATTTCGAGTTTCGCGAGCCGCGAACCCTGCCGACTTCCCTGCTCAACCTCGATCGGGTGGCGACCGGCTACGGCGAGCAGGTGGTGCTGCGGGATATCGCGTTTTCGCTGATCCCGGGCGAACGCATCGGTTTACTGGGTTTGAACGGTGCCGGCAAGTCCACCTTCATCAAGTTGCTCGCGGGCGAATTGAATGCTTTCAGCGGCGAGTTGGTGCGCGCCAGGGACCTGCAGATCGGTTACTTTGCGCAGCACCAGGTGGAGCAGCTCGATCTTGAGGCCAGCGCGCTGCTGACGCTGCAACGCCGCGAACCCGCGTCGAGCGAACGCGAGATCCGCGGCTATCTCGGCGGCTTTAATTTCGGCGGCGACAAGGTGCTTGCGCCGGTACGCAGCTTCTCCGGCGGCGAGAAAGCGCGCCTGGTGCTGGCGCTGATAATCCGGCAACGACCGAATCTGCTGTTGCTCGACGAACCGACCAATCATCTCGATCTCGAGATGCGGCTCGCGTTGAACCAGGCCCTGCAGGGATTCAGCGGCAGCGTGATCCTGGTTTCGCACGATCGGCACCTGCTGCGCAGCGTTTGCGACGACCTGTGGCTGGTCGATGCCGGCCTGTTGCAACGTTTCGACGACGATCTCGATGCCTACCCGCAATGGCTCGCGCGGCGCAAGGGCCAGAGTGATTGCGCGGTTGTTCCCCGCGAAAATTTGGATCGGGCCGGATTGCGCCAGGAGATAAAAACGCGCGGTGCAAAACTGAAACGCCTCGAAAGAGAGATCGCGCGCCTCGGTAAAGCCCGCGACGAACTCGAGCAGGCTCTCGGCGATAACGCGATCTACGCGGGCGAACGGCGCGAGGAGTTGCGCCAGGCGCAGGCGGCCCAGCGGGACAACGCGGCGCGGCTGGCCAAGGTCGAGGAAGACTGGTTGATGCTCGGCGAAGAGATCGAGAGACTGGAGCGGGAGCTGCGCTAGTCGCCGTTGCAATCGGCGACGATCTGGCCGAGCGTCTTCAGCGCCGCCACGTTTTGCTCGGTCCACGGCACGCCGCAATTGATTCTCAGGTAATTGCGGTAGCGCCGCGTCGCGGAAAACAGGATCCCCGGGTTGACCCCGATATTGTGTTCCAGCGCGCGGTTGAAAATATCGATGCTGTCGCAGGACTGGTCCAGCTCGACCCACACCACGCTGCCGCCGTGCGGGTGCGATACGCAGGTGCCCGGCGGGAAATAGCGGGCGATCATGTAACGTCCTTTTTCGACCTGGTCTCGCATCGTTGCGCGCAGGCGGACCAGGTGGCGATCGTACTGCCCGCTGCTCAGGAATTCCGCCAGCGCGAGCTGGTTGATCGACGAGGTCGCCATCGACCAGGCCTGCTTGAATTGCAGGAATTTCTTGTGGTAGCGGCCCGCGACGGCCCAGCCGATACGGTGGCCTGGCGCGAGCGTCTTGGAAAAGGACGAGCAGCTCAGGACGATGTCGTTCAGGTCGTAGGACTTCGCCGGGCGAGGCGCCTTGTCGCCGAAATACAGGCTGCCGTAAACGTCGTCCTCGATCAGCGGAATATCGCGCTCGGCCATCAGGTTGACCAGTTCGCGTTTCTTTTCTTCGGGCATCTGGCTGCCGATCGGGTTGCTCGTGTTGGGTGAGGCCACGACCGCGCTGATTTCCATCGTGTCGAAGGTTTCCTCGAGCGCGTCGAGATTGAGCCCGGTGACCGGATCGGTGTCGATTTCGACCGCGAGCATTCCCATTTGCTCGATCAGCCGCAGGGTCGCGAAATAGGTCGGGGACTCGACGGCGATGATATCGCCCCGCTTGGCCACGGTGCGCAGGCTGATCGACATCGCTTCGGTTGCGCCGGTGGTGATGATGATATCGTCCTCGCTGACCCGCGTATGGGTTTGCGCGTAGAGTTGTGCGATCTGCTCGCGCAGTTTGCGATCGCCGGGCGGGTACAGGTAGTCCATGCAACGCTGTGGTTGACGGCTGATGATGCTGCGCGTGGCCCGGGTGAGCGACTTGACCGGCATGAATTCCATCGACGGGCTGGAGGTGCCGAACGGCGTAATCCGCGGATTGTTCGCGTTGCGGAAAACCTCTTCGAACAGGCCGCCGAAACGCACCCGGCGCGCCTGCCCGCGGGTCGAGGCGGACTTGCCGATATCGGTAATCTTGTCGACCAGCGCGTTGACATAAAAGCCGGATTGCGGCTTTGCCGACAAGACGCCCTGGTCTTCGAGGTTGACGTAAGACTGGGTCACCGTGGCAATACTGACCCCGAGTTGCTTGCTCAATTTGCGCAGCGAAGGCGCCTTGTCGCCGGGTTTCAGGTCGCCCTTTTCGATGAGTTCGGTGACGTAGCGCGACACCTGGTCGTACTTGTAACTGGCGGGAGAGGTAACTGTCATGGCGTAGGAAAAACTGTATGGTATTAATTTTTTGAAAAGTGTAACTGTTATTGTAACAGTTTCGACCTTATTATTGTATCGTTGCTTCTGCGGCAAATAGTTTCGGTACTGGTTTCAGGGAGAAGCCGGTCGGTTCGCAAGAGCCATGACTACAAGTCAAACCCCCTCCTCCTCCTCAGGTTTTGACTTTATTAACCCACCGGGTAACACCGGTGGGTTTTTTTTTGGCAATACGAACAGGGCGACCTCGCCACCAGACGGGATGATACAGCAAACCTTCGCTGCACCCCTATCAGGAAGCCAGGTACTTTGAAAATATCTCGATCGGCTAGTGGATGCCGGCGTCTTCAACGCTTTGTGGCTGCGATTGATAAGCTGTATTCGATCGAGTAAAGAACTGGTATTTGCGCGTACTTTCGAATTACGGTCCCGGGCCAGATTGCGGTCCCTTGAGCTTCTCGTCTTTTGGTGATTTGAATGGCCGCTCCTGGCTGACTCCTGTCACCGGGATTTGAATTTGGGGGGCTTATCTCGGGAGAAAGTGCGAATGTCGAGAGCAAAAGAAACCCACCGATCAAAGGCGGGTTAATAGATCAGCTAACTGACCTAAGGGTATTTCGAACGATATCAACCTTATGTCGGGGTATCAGAGACGCAGTTCACGATCCAGATAAAGA
>JBFGQE010000078.1:0-10831 GCA_041564355.1 Gammaproteobacteria bacterium
GCTGCATCACATCGGCGAACTGATGATTCCGCTTGCGCAGGGCGTGATCAGCGAAACCGACGTGCTCGCCGATTTCGCCGACCTGTGCCAGCAGCGCCATGACGGGCGGCGAAGCGCCGACGAAATTACGCTGTTCAAGAACGGCGGCGGGGGCCACCTCGACCTGATGTGCGCGCGCATTCTGCACGATCACTGCCGCGCATGATCGCCGCCCTGCCCATCACGCTCGAGGATATTCGCGCTGCCCGCGAACGCATTGCAGCACATATTGTGCCGCTCAGGATTACCGAATCGGCCTCGCTGAGCGAACAATTCGCCAGCGACATCCGCCTCGCCCACGAATACCTGCAGATTACCGGCGCCTTCAAACTGCGCGGCGCGATGAACTCGGTGCTGCAGCTCGCTCCCGGCACGCGCGGCGTCACCGCGGTGTCGACCGGAAATCATGGCCGCGCCCTCGCATACTCTGCGAAACAGGCCGGCGTGCCGTGCATCATCTGCATGTCGGAGCTGGTGCCGCGAAACAAGCTCGATGCAATTCGCGCGCTCGGCGCCGAAACCCGTATCATCGGCAAATCGCAGGACGAGGCCGAGATCGAGGCGAAGCGCCTCGTCGACGGGGAAGGCTACACGATGATTCCGCCGTTCGATCACCCTCACGTGATCGCCGGCCAGGGAACGCTCGGCCTCGAAATGCTCGAGCAGCTGCCCGATCTCGACACGGTGCTGGTGCAACTGTCCGGTGGCGGCCTGATCTCGGGCATCGCGCTCGCGATCAAACTGCAAAAACCGGAGGTTCGCATCGTCGGCATATCCATGGAACGCGGTTGTGCGATGATTGCATCGCAACGGGCGGGCAAGCCGATCGAAGTCGAGGAAATGCCGACGCTGGCCGATTCGCTCGGCGGCGGCATCGGACTCGACAATCGCCTGACCTTCGATATCGTTCACGACTACGTCGACGAGCTGGTCACGCTGGACGAGAACGAAATCGCCGACGCGATCCGCCATGCCTATTTTCACGAGCAGGTCATCGTCGAGGGCGGCGGCGCGGTCGGCATCGGCGCACTCCTGGCCGGCAAGACACTACCGGGCAAGCAAACCGTGGTGCTGCTCAGCGGAAAAAATATCGACATGGAACTGCACCGCAGGATTATCAATCACGAGGAAGGTAGCCACTGATGCCAGATATCCGGATTTTGACCGAGGCCGAGCTGCGCAGCCTGGTGCAGCTGGACCTCGACGCGATCGCCTGCGTCGAGGATGCATTTCATGCGCTCGCGACCAAGGCTGTCGTGATGCCGCCGATCATGCGTCTCGATATTATCGAGAATAACGGCGAGATCGACGTCAAGACGGCTTACATCCCGGGCATCGACAGCCTCGCAATCAAGATCAGCCCGGGATTTTTCGACAACCCGAGCCTCGGCCTGCCGAGCGTGAACGGCCTGATGGTGCTTTTCAGCACGCGCACCGGCATGGTCGAAGCCCTGTTGCTCGACAATGGATATCTAACCGACGTGCGCACCGCCGCGGCCGGCGCGGTTGCGGCCAAGTACCTCGCGCGTGCCGACAGCCACCGCGCGGCGATCATCGGCGCCGGTACCCAGGCCGGCCTGCAGCTCGAGGCGCTGACCCTGGTGCGCGACATGGAAAGCGCAACCCTGTGGGCGCGCGACCTGGCAAAGGCTCAGTCCCGTGCCGACGAGCTCAGTCGGCGCATCGGCATTCCGGTGCGGGCCTGTGAAGACATCGCCGATGCAACCCGCGAGGCCGATATCATCGTCACCACCACGCCGTCGCCGCAGCCGTTGCTGCTGGCCGAGCACGTTCACGCCGGACAGCACATTACCGCGATGGGCGCCGACGCCGAGCACAAGAACGAAATCGATCCGCGAATCATTGCCGAGAAGGCGCAGTATTTCTGCGACCGCCTGGCGCAGGCGCAAACGCTTGGAGAACTGCACCACGCGCTGAAGCAGAAACTCGTCAAACCGTCGGCGACCTTTCCCGAACTCGGCCAGGTTATCGCCCAGCAGGCGCCCGCGCGCGCCAACCGCGACGACATCACGCTGTGCGACCTGACCGGCACCGGTATCCAGGACACCGCAATCGCCACGCTCGCCTTCCGCCGCTGCCAGCAGCAACAGGCCGGCACCAATATTGTTACCTAGAGAATTGACATGCCTAAAGACGCCAAACTGAACTTCACCCTCGACGAGTACGCGGCGCGCCTGGACAAGGTTCGCGCCGCGATGTCGGCAAAAAACATCGACTGCCTGGTCGTGGTCGACCCGTCCAACATGGCCTGGTTGACCGGCTACGACGGCTGGTCGTTTTATACCCACCAGTGCGTCGTCGTGCAACACGACCACGAACCCGTCTGGTGGGGACGCGGCATCGACGCGCCGGGGGCGGTGCGCACGACATACCTCGACGAGGATAACATCCTGAAATACCCGGACCACTTCGTGCAATCCGACGTTTGTCACCCGATGGACCACCTGTCGGAAGTCCTCGGTGAAATGAAACTCGATCGCGGCTCGATCGGCGTCGAGATGGAGAATTTCTATTTTTCCGCGGCGGCATTCCAGTCGCTGCAAAAGCATCTCACCAACGCGACGCTGGTGGACGCGACCGCGCTGGTCAACTGGCAACGCATTATCAAGTCGGAACAGGAACTGGCCTACATGCGCAGCGCGGCGCGCATCGTCGAGGCAATGCATGCGCATATTTACGACATCATCGAACCGGGGCTGTCTAAGCATATTCTCGCCGCCGAAATCTTTCGCACCGGTATCGCCGGCAAGGACGAGCACTGGGGCGACTATCCCGCGATCATGCCGCTGTTGCCAACCGGGATGGACGCGACCGCGGCTCACCTGACCTGGGACGATTCGAAACTCGAGAGCGGCGATATTACCTTTTTCGAAATTGCCGGCTGTCACAAGCGTTACCATTGCCCGCTGTCGCGCACCATTTCGCTCGGCACGCCGCCGCAAAAATATCTCGACGCGGAAAAGGCCGTGCTCGAGGCGATGCACGCCGGTCTCGACAACGCGAAACCCGGTAAAACCTGCGAAGACGTGGCAATCGCGTTTTTCGACACGCTGGAAAAACACGGCTTCCACAAGGACAACCGCACCGGGTACTCGATCGGCCTGTCCTACCCGCCGGACTGGGGCGAGCGCACGATCAGCCTGCGTCGCGGCGACCGCACCGAACTGCAGCCGAACATGACCTTCCATTTCATGCCCGCGCTGTGGCTCGACGACGGCGGGCTCGAAATCACCGAGTCGGTTGTCATTACCGACCAGGGTTACGAGAGCCTGGCCAGGGTCGAACAGCGCCTGCTGGTGAAATGACATGAGCAACCCGACCTCGACCAAAATCGATTACGAGCGCGACGGCCTGCAGCACGGCTTCCTGCAAATTCCGCATTCGCGCAACGACTCCGCGTGGGGCTCGGTGATGCTGCCGATTACCTATGCCAAAAATGGCGAGGGCCCCGCCGCGATCCTGACCGGCGCCAACCATGGCGACGAGTACGAGGGCCCCATCGCCTTGCACCACCTGGCCAACACCCTCGATATCGACCGGACCCGCGGCCGCGTCATCATCCTGCCGATGATGAATTACCCGGCCTTCCTCGCCGCGACGCGGGTATCGCCGATCGACGGACTCAACATGAACCGGATCTTTCCCGGCCAGCCAAAGGGCGGCATCACGCAAGTTATCGCGGATTACATCACCAGCGAACTGCTGCCGATGTGCGAGTTCGTGCTCGATATTCACTCCGGCGGCAAGACGCTCGAGTTTCTGCCGTTCGCCGCCTATCACGAACTCGACGACCCGGCCCAGCAGGCGGCCTGCGAGGCGGCGACCCGGGCCTTCGGCGCGCCGTGGCACCTGAGCTTGGTCGAGATCGATGCCGTGGGCATGTACGACACCCAGGCCGAAAGCCTGGGCAAGGTCTTCGTCTCGACCGAACTCGGCGGCGGCGGCACGACCACTACCGAAACTGTCGAAATCGGCAAACGCGGGGTGCACAACTTCCTCGTGCACGCCGGCATTCTCGACGCGAAACCACGGTCAGGCGACACGCCCGGCGTCAAACTCGACATGCAGCAGGACAATGCCTACGTCTTCGCCGAACACAACGGACTGATCGAGCCTTGCGTTGACCTCGGCGACCCGGTAAAAGAAGGCGATTTGCTTGCGCGCGTATATAATACCGAGCGCACCGCTGGCAAACCGATCGAGTATCATGCGGGCAGTGACGGCATTATCCTGGGCCGACACTTCCCCTCGTTGATCAAGGCGGGCGATTTCATGAATGTAATCGCCCGCGTCGTCCAGGAATAATCAACCCAAGGAAACTTTAATGAATTTCAAACAGATAGCCCTGCCCGCGATGGTTCTGACGCTTGTCGCCTGCGATCAGCAACAGTCCGAAAAGGCCAGCCAAATGGTAGAGACCGACGAAGATCGCTACAGCTACGGTCTTGGCATGGTCATCGGCGAGAGGGTGCTGAAGCAATACGAGAATCTGAACTACGACCTGTTACTGCAGGGCATGCAGGACCAGCACCAGGGAGCGGAGACCCAGATTACGCTGCAGGAAGCCGGGGATGCGCTGAACGCTTACCTCGAAAAGGCATTTGCCGAGCAATCTGTCGCCAACAAGGCACGCGGCGAGGAATATCTCAAGGCCAACGCGGAAAAAGAAGGCGTCAAGGTAACCGATTCCGGCCTGCAGTACAGCGTGATCACCGAGGGCGACGGGCCCAAACCTGCCGCCACCGACGAGGTCACCGTGCACTACCGCGGCACGCTGATCGACGGTACCGAGTTCGACAGTTCCTACTCGCGCGGCGCGCCGACCAGTTTCGAGTTGAACCAGGTCATTCCGGGCTGGACCGAGGGCGTGCAGTTAATGAGCGTCGGCAGCAAGTATCGTTTCGTGATCCCCTACGATCTCGCCTACGGTGAGCGCGGTGCAGGCGGTGCGATCGGGCCGTTCGAAGCACTGATATTCGAGGTCGAATTACTCGAAATTGGTTCCTGACGGGCAGCGCGGCACCGCCTGCCCGACAAAACGCAATGCCGAACCGGTCGTTGCTGATACTGATTGCGCCACTGGTTTTCGTGGTGCTGTGGAGCACCGGCTTCATCGCCGCCAAGTACAGCATGGACAACGCGGATCCGTTCGTGTTTCTGTGCCTGCGCTTCAGCATCACGACGCTCGCGCTGGTGCCGCTTATTCTGCTCACCGGCGCCAGTCTGCCACGCAGCATCTGGTCGTATCGGCACGATATGGTCACCGGGTTCCTGCTGCATTGCTGTTACCTCGGTTACCTGTTCTGGCCGATCAAGAACGGCGTACCGTCGGGCATCGTCGCGATCATCATCGGCGTGCAACCGCTGGTCACGACCGCGCTCGCGACCCTCTATATCGGCGAGGTGCTGAGCACGCGCAAGGTCGTCGGCCTGCTGGTCGGGTTTATCGGCATCGCGATCGTGATCGTCGGCAAGTACGGCATTTCGCTGGGCCTGAGCGGCGGTCTCGACTGGCTCGACCTGACGATGTGTATCGTCAGCCTGTTCGCGATCGCGGTCGGCGTGTTTTACCAGAAGAAGTTTTGCGACCAGTCGCGCCTGCTGTCGGGCACGATGATGCAATACGTCGCCGGCTCGCTCGGCACCGGCGCGTTCGCGCTGCTCTGGGGCGAATCCTGGAAAATCGACTGGAATCCGGTGTTCGCTATTGCGCTGACCTGGCAGGTACTCGGCCTGTCGATCGGCGCGGTCGTGTTGTTGATGTTTATTATCCGCCACGGCGAGGCAGGCCGCGTCTCGAGCATGTTTTACCTGGTGCCGCCGCTGGTCGTGGTCGAGGCGCATTTTTTATTCGGTGAAACCCTGGGCTGGCTCTCGATCGGCGGTATGCTGCTGGCCGTCGCCGGGGTTTATGTCGTCAACCGCGGCGCGCGAACGTAAAATTTTCGACCTTGGCTATACTTGGTAGTCAAGGCAAGGCTCACGATGATTATGTCCCGATTCAAATTCCTGATCCTCTCCCTCCTGCTCGGATTGCTGATGACCGGTTCGGGCCAGGCGGAGCTGTACAAGTGGGTCGACGATCAGGGCAAGGTGCACTACGGCGACAGTCCGCCGGATAACGCCAGGCTGAAGAAAATCAGGGGCAATATCAGCAGTTTCTCCTCGGTTACGATCGAGCCGTTCGAGCTCGACGAAAGCCTGCTGACCACGCGGAAAAAGGCAAGAACCGTGGTCATGTACTCGACCAGCTGGTGCGGTTACTGCAAGCAGGCGGTAAAACACTTCAAAAAGCACAAGATTCCGTTCAAGGAGTACGATGTCGAGAAATCGGCCAAGGGTGCCGCCGACTACAAGAAACTCAAGGGGCGGGGCGTGCCGATTATCCTGATCGGCAAACGACGCATGAACGGATTCAACGCGGAAACCTTCGACCGAATTTATTTCGCTAAATCCTGATTGAGCATCGCCGCGCTTTTCCCTAGAATGGCCCCCTCTCGTGTCGGGGTGTAGCTCAGCCTGGTAGAGCGCTGCCTTCGGGAGGCAGAGGTCGTGAGTTCGAATCTCGCCACCCCGACCAATTTATAAAATAAAAACGGCCCCTCGCCCCCGGCGCACCTGTCGGCGCGTGCCATCCAGCATCCCGTTTGACCGGGCAGAAGTAATCAAGCCCATCGTCACGGCGCTATGACCCGCCTGTGCGCGCCCCATAGTCATCGCGCAATCCCTTGATTAAAGTCAGAAAACCACATCGGCGATGAAATATACTTGCTGCGGATTGTTTCATGTTTTAACCATCGCGCGCGGCTGGAAATCAGGGCTGTGGAGGAGTGAGTTATGGACTGGATATTGATCGGAAAACTATTCTTGATTCTGTTCCTGATTGCCGGAAACGCTTTTTTTGTCGGATCGGAGATCGCCCTGACCTCGGCGCGACGCAGTCGTATAAACCAGCTGGCCGGCACCGGGAGCAAGTCGGCCAAGATAGTCCAGGTGCTCCACGACCAGCCGGAGCGTTTCTATTCGGTCACCCAGATCGGAATTACCCTGGTTTCCCTGGGACTGGGCGCCATCGGGATCGTAACGCTCAACCAGATCATGTTCCCTGGTTTCCAGCTGGCCTTCAGCCTGGTCGGTGACAGCGAACAGTTGTCACAGCTGACCCAGACTTTTTCGTATATTTTTGCTTTCGTGGTTATCTCCTATTTGCATGTTGTAGTGGGTGAACTCGCACCCAAGGTACTTGCCTTCCACAAGGCGGAAGCGATGAGCCTGTCGGTGGCCAGGATCATCAACTGGCTGCATACCATACTGCGCCCCCTCATCTGGTTCATGAATCATTCGTCCAACGGCCTGCTCTGGCTAATCGGTCAGCGCGAGCTGACCGTGAACGGCGAACCGCATTTCTCGATCACGGGCGAAGAGATTCGCACGATACTGAGCGCCAGCGAACAGGAGGGAGTCCTCGACCCCCAGTTGACCAAGATGCTTCGTGGCGTGTTCGATCTCGACGAACACACCGCGCGCGATGCGATGATTCCCCGCACCGAGGTCGAAGCGATACCGCATACCGCCGTTGTCGCCGATGTGCTCACGCTGTTCCGGGAGGAGTTGCGCGAACGCTACCCGGTTTATGAAGCGACGATGGACAACATCATCGGCATCGTCTCGGTAAAGCAGCTGCTCAACAGCATGGCCGCCGCGGAGAAACCGGAACTGATTATCGATACCCTGGCTCAGCCGGTCGCCGAAGTCATGATGCCGGCCTATTACATCCCCGATACCATGCCGCTGAAGACCTTACTCAAGGACTTCACCAGCAACCGGCGGCAGATTGCGATCGTCCTCGACGAATACGGCGGTACCGAGGGCCTGATAACGCTGGAAGATATTCTCGAAGAGATCGTCGGCGACTACGAGGACGAATTTACGCCACGACACCGTCACATCAAGATGGAAGATCGCCAGCATTACAAGATCAGCGCTGGCGTTCGGGTAACGGAACTGGAACATAAACTGAATTTCCCGTTTCCCACCGGCGACTACGTCACCCTCGGCGGATTCATCAACCATCGCCTCGGACGCATCGCCCAGGTGGGCGATCGAATTCAGCTCGAGGGAGCCTGTCTCGAAGTGCTGAAAATGGACCGTCACCAGATCGTCAAAGTGCTGTTCGAGTTCCAGGAAGCCGAGGCGCCGGAAGATCCGGATAAACCCGTGGACGGGATCCAGGCCGATGCGAGCAAGTGATTCCGTGATCGCACGAAACGCTACCAGCACGTTGGCGCGAGATTTCCGCACTCGATTGTTGAAACCGGTACTTTTTCGCTCGGTCGCGCGGATCATGTCGATAATGGTTTCTGGTTAACCTACCTTCCGGTTAGAGAAAGTTCAGGTCAAAGCGCGTTCGAAGTGGCGATGAATTCGTCGACGCATTCGCCGCTTTCTCCGTATTAAATTGATCCAGGTTAATAAAACCGTGATTGGGTAGGTTAAATTAACTCGTTTAAAGCCTCGATAAAGACGCCGGAACCTTTACTCGACAATGGGTAATCGAGCGAGGTAGGCCATGCAAGCGGAAAGTATCCGGCAGATCGAGACGGTAAGCCGGGCCGAACCCGAAGCAGTTTTGCTTCTCGGCGGCTCGACGCTGATCTTCGAATGAAAGAGATTACAGCCGCGCTGCGATGTTAAAGAGAATAATCGGACCTCTCCTGTTCCTGAGTTTTGCCTGGTTCGTGGTTTCTAACGACGATGCAAAGACGATTATCGCCGGGATCGCGATCTTCCTGATCGGCATGCACTACATGGAAGACGGTTTTAAGTTGTTCAGCGGCGGCTCGCTGGAAATGGTGCTGGAGAGATTTACCAGCACGACGCCAAAAGCGATCGGAACCGGATTCCTGGCAACGGCCGTGGTACAAAGTTCGTCGCTGGTTTCGGTGATCATCATCTCCTTCCTTTCCGCCGAGTTGATCGGGCTGACCCAGGCGGTCGGCGTTGTCTTCGGTTCCAACATCGGCACCACTGCAACGGCCTGGCTGGTCTCGGCTTTCGGCCTCAAAATCAAGATTGCTCACTATGCCCTGCCAATGCTGATTTTTGGCGTGACCATGCAGTTTGCCAAACACACTAGCTTACGCGGACTGGGCAGCGTGCTGATCGGGCTCGGGTTTATTTTCCTGGGCATCGCCTACATGAAGGAGGGCTTCGAAACGCTGAAACAGGGGCTCGACCTCGCCGAGTACGCTATGTCTGGCTATGCAGGTGTCTTCGTTTACATTGTTTTGGGCGCCGCCGCCACGGTTATCATCCAGTCCAGCAGCGCGACCATGGCGATTATTATTACCGCGCTCGCCGCCGGACAGATCGACTATATCAACGCGCTTTCGCTGGCGATAGGCGCGAACATCGGAACCACGGTAACCGCAGCGCTCGGCGCGCTCGCATCGAACAGAAACGGCAAGCGCCTTGCGGTCGCCCATTTCATATTCAACATGATCACCGGCCTGTTCGCGATAATTTTTATCTACCAGTTGCGAGACCTGGTCGAGTTCCTCGCGCCGCTGCTGCACATCTCGAGCGGTGATGACACGATGCGGCTGGCGCTTTTCCACACGATTTTCAACGTCGCCGGCGTTTTGCTCGTTGCACCGTTTACCGCGCAGCTGGTGCGATTCCTCGAAAGGCTGTTTCACGAAGAGGCCCTGGCCAGGGGTAAGGCGAAATATTTGACCAGCGAGGTGATGGAAATTCCTTCCACTGCCCTCGCCGCATTGCGCAAGGAAACGGTGCATCTTTACGACAAGTCACTGGAAGCGATCGTGCACGCGATGAACCTGCATCGATCCGAAATATTTTCTGAAGCGGATATCGATCAAGTGGTGGAACACTCGATGTCGCCGATAAAGATCGATGTCGACTCGGTTTACCAGCAGGACATCAAGACCCTCTACGGAGAAATCATTCGATACGCCTCGATTACGCAGGCCTACATGGATAACGAGGGTAACAACGAAATTTACGAACTGAAGTTGACCGCAAGGAATATCATCGAAATGGTAAAGGACGTGAGAGAATTACAGCGAAATCTGAATCGTTACGCGAAAGCCCGCAACCCCCATGTACTGGAAAAGTACAATCAATTACGCGCGCAGTTGATTGCGGTATTGAGAAAGATCCAGGTAGCCAGGGAGTACGAGGGTGAGGAGGAAGAAATTCTGACCCAGATCGAGATTCAACGAGAAATCCTGGAAGCAAACGAAATCTCCCTGAATCAGGAGGTGGCCACGTTGATCAGGGATAACAAAATAGACTCACAAGCCGCAACTTCGCTGATCAACGATATTGGTTTTGCCCACAGTATCGGTAAAAAGTTGCTGAATTCTGCTATCACATTATGGGTGAAAGACTACCAGATCAGAGAACTGGGGGAACAAGATGGATACGAGCAAACTGGTTAAAAAGCTGAAAAAATATCTGGATCTGCCAAAAGACAAGCAGCAGCAAAAACACGAGAAATTTCTCAAGATCGTGCGCAAGCTGCAAAAGAAGAAATCCCACATCGAGATCGAACTGGCGGAGCAGAGCAAAATCGACGAAACCAGCGAGCGGTATCGCGAGTTAAGCCAGGAACTAAAAACTGTCTCCAGACTGATCCGAAAAGCCAAAACACACGACCTTGCTGACTGAGTAATCCCGTTTCAACGAACTCCTCATACCCGAGCGCTGCGACCGCCCGGTTAATATTATTCGCCCCGGTATTGCCATA
>JBFGQE010000079.1:0-10738 GCA_041564355.1 Gammaproteobacteria bacterium
CCGCCGTTGCCGCTCGGCGATTTCACCCGCGCCGGCATTACCAGCGTTATCGGGCTGCTCGGTACCGACGACCTGACGCGCAACACGCAAACCCTGTTGACCCAGGTGATGGGATTGCGCGAGGAGGGACTGTCGGCATGGTGCTATACCGGCGGCTACCACTTGCCGGCCATGACGCTGACCGGTTCGGTACGTAGCGACATTGTCAATCTCGAACCGGTCATCGGCGTTGGCGAGCTCGCGATCAGCGATCATCGTTCGAGCCAGCCGACCCGCGATGAAATTCTGCGCGTGGCGAGCGAGGCGCATGTCGCCGGGCTGATGACCGGAAAGGCCGGTGTCGTGCACTTTCATCTCGGCGACGGTGATCGCGGCATGCAGTTGATCCGGGAATGCCTCGAGATCAGCGAGTTGCCCGCGCGCGTTTTCAACCCGACGCATATCAACCGCAATAAGCCGCTATTCGAGGAAGCCTGCGCGCTGAGCGAGCTTGGCTGCCATGTCGATATCACCGCGTTTCCGGCCAGTGACGATGAACCGGGCTGGTCTACCGAGGCCGCGGTGCGACGCTATCTCGACGGCGGCTTTGCGCCCGAGCGCCTGACCATTAGTTCGGACGGTGGCGGTTGCCTGCCACGGTTCGATGCCCAGGGCGGGCTGCTGAAGATGGATTTCGCCAGCTCCGCGGGCCTGTCGCAAGCGCTGAAGACCCTGCTCGAGCAGGACTTTGCGCTGGAGACGGTACTGCCAATGATGACCCGCAACGTGGCGACGCTGCTGAAGCTTGGCGGCAAGGGTCGCATCGCGCCGGGCGCCGACGCCGATCTGGTAATCCTGAACCAGTCCCACGAGGTGGACAGCGTGATGGCCAACGGCGCCTGGCATGTGCGCGCCGGCGAGGTCCTGGTCAAAGGCGTTTTCGAAAGTTGAGCTGATGGCGAGATCACCAGACAGGCCGGATCAAAATCGCGGGTACGTGATCCCGATTGGCGGCGCCGAGGAGCGCACCGGCGCGATGCCGGTGCTGCGCAAGTTCGTCAAGCTCTGCGGCGGTACGCGTTCACGAATCGTAATCATACCGACCGCGTCCATGCTCGAAGAAACCGGCCGCCGCTACGAAGAGATTTTCGGCGAAATCGGCGTACGCTCGGCGCGATCGCTCTCGATCAACGAGCGCGCCGATTGCGAGCGCGAGGATTTTCTCGACGCGCTGAACGAGGCCAGCGGCATATTCATCACCGGCGGTAACCAGCTGCGCCTGTCGACGATACTGGGCGGCACCCCGGTGGCGCAGGCGATTCGTCGCCTGAACGCGGAGGGTGTACATGTTGCCGGCACCTCGGCGGGTGCCGCGATCATGCCGGACCACATGATCGCGGGCGGATCGACCGGGTTATCCCCGTCCGGTGATGGAGTGAACCTCGCACCGGGTCTCGGCCTGACCCGCGCGCTGCTAATCGACCAGCATTTCAGCCAGCGCGATCGCCTGGGCCGCCTGCTGACCGCGATTTCCTATAACCCGTACATGGTCGGTGCCGGCATCGACGAAGACACTGCGATGTTCATCGATCACAAGCAGTGTTTCGAGGTCGTCGGCAGCGGTACCGTGACCATACTCGATCCGTCGGACCTGACTTACTCGTCGATGAGCAGGGCGTCCAAGGACGACGCGCTGAGCCTGCTCAACCTGAAGCTGCACATACTTTCCAACGGTTGTCATTACGACATCGAAGCCCGCGTGGCCAGCCCGCCCGACTAGCATCGCGGGGTTTCATTACCCGGCCGCAATGCGTTACCCTGTGGCGAATTATTAAAAAAAACGACCGCTGTAGGGGAGTGCATGAAAATCTTATCGACCAATGTTTACGTGGGTCCGAGCGTCTATGCCAATTTTCCGGTTATCCGGATGGTCGTCGACCTCGGCGTGTTGATCGACTGGCCGTCGGTGAAGTGCGGCAAACAGTTTACCGACGGGCTGCAGGCCGCGCTGCCCAGCCTCGCCGAGCATGGCTGTTCCTACCGCGAGCCGGGCGGCTTCATCCGTCGCCTGACCGAGAACGACGGCACCTGGATGGGGCATATCATGGAGCACGTCGCGCTCGAGATCCAGAATGTCGCAGGTTCCGGGGTGAGTTTCGGCAAGACGCGCAGCACCGGTGAGCCGGGCCAGTACAACATGATTTATGCCTACAAACAGCGCGATGCCGGCATCGAGGCGGGCCATCTCGCGTTACGCCTGCTGATGCACCTGCTGCCCGGGGACCTGCAACAACAGACCGGCTACCCGATAGATCCCGATTTCGATTTTGCCAGGGAGCTCGAGGAATTCGTGCACCGCGCGCAGCGGCGCGAGTTCGGTCCGAGCACGCAATCGATGGTCGACGCCGCGGTACAGCGTAATATCCCGTGGCTGCGCCTGAACGATTACAGCCTGGTGCAGTTCGGCCACGGCAAGTACCAGAAACGCATCCAGGCCACGGTCACCAGCGGCACCAGCACGATCGCGACTTCGATCGCGAGCGACAAGGAAGGCACGACCCGAATCCTGTACGACATGGGATTGCCGGTGCCGCGCCAGGAAATGGCGTCGAACGAGGATGACGCGGTGACCGCGGCAAAGCGAATACGCTACCCGGTCGTGGTCAAACCGCTGGACGCCAACCACGGTCGCGGCATCAGTATCAACCTGGATAGCGACGAACAGGTGCGCGAAGCCTTTTATATTGCGAAAAAACAGAGCCGCTCGCGTTTCGTGCTGGTGGAGAGTTTCGTTACCGGCTTCGACCACCGCATGCTGGTGATCGACGGGGAACTGGTCGCCGTGGCCAAACGCGTGCCGGGCCACGTCGTCGGCGACGGCAAGTCGACGATCGCCGAGCTGGTCGAGATCGTCAACTCGGATCCGCGCCGCGGTATCGGTCACGAAAAAGTCCTGACCCGCATCGAGCTCGATACCCAGGCCGAGGACCTGATGGAGCGCGCCGGCTACGACGCGAATACCGTGCTGCCGAAAGGCGAAACTTTTTTTCTGCGCTCGACCGCCAACCTGTCCACCGGAGGCACGTCGATCGATCTCACCGACGTGGTGCACCCGGACAATCGCGAGATGGCGATACGCGCGGTACGCTCGATCGGTCTCGACATCGGCGGCGTCGATTTCATTACCGACGATATTACGCATTCCTATAAAGACGTCGGCGGCGCGATCGTCGAGGTCAACGCCGGTCCCGGGTTTCGCATGCACGTCGCGCCGAGCGAGGGCGAACCGCGCGACGTCGCTGGCAAGGTGCTCGACATGCTCTACCCGCCGGGCACGCCGAGCCGCATCCCGGTGGCCGCGATTACCGGCACCAACGGCAAGACCACGACCACGCGCATGCTCGCGCATATCATGAAAACCAGCGGTCACATCGTTGGCATGACCTCGACCGGCGGCATCTACGTCGACAACCGGCTGACCGTCAAGGGGGACATGACCGGACCCACCTCGGCGCAAATCGTGTTGCGCGATCCGACCATCGACTTCGCGATCATGGAAACCGCGCGCGGCGGGATCCTGCGCGCCGGCCTCGGCTACCGCGAGTGCGACGTCGCGGCCTGCCTCAACGTCACCGAGGATCACATGGGTCTTGGCGGCATCGACACGCTGGCGCAACTCGCCAAGGTCAAGGAAACCGTGGTGCGTATCGCCAACGATACCGCGGTGCTGAACGCGGATGACCGGCTCTGTCTGAAGATGGCGGACAATTGCCGCGCGAAGCACCTGTGCTACGTGACCATGGATCCGACCCATGGCCTGGTGCGCGAACACATCCGTGCCAACGGCCGCGCGGTGGTGCTGGAAAAGGGTATCAACGGCGACATGATTACGATTTACGACAACGGCGCGCATATTCCGCTGCTCTGGTCGCACCTGATCCCGGCGACGATCGAGGGCAAGGCGCGGCATAACGTGCAAAACGCGATGTTCGCCGCGGCGATGGCTTACAGTTTCGACAAGGATCTCGATGAAATCCGTAACGGTCTGCGCACTTTCGATACCTCTTTCTTCCAGAGCCCGGGGCGCACCAACGTCTACAACGAGCACCCGTTTCGCGTCATTCTCGACTACGCACACAACCCGGCCAGTTTTCGCGCCATGGCCGACCTGGTCGGGCAGCTCGATCCGCCGGGCCGGCGCATCGTCGTGTTTTCCATACCCGGCGACCGTCGCGACGAGGATATTCGCGATTCGGTGAAAGCCTGCCTGCCCGAGTTTACCCATTTCGTCTGCAAGGCCGATAATAACCGGCGCGGTCGCGGCCACGACGAGCTGCCGCAGCTGACGCGAAAATACCTGCTCGAACTCGGTGTCGACGACGAGAATATCGTCGTGATTCCGGACGAGGAGCCCGCCGTGGATCACGCGTTGCACATGGCCGAAGAGGGTGACCTGCTCGTGATTACCGCTGACGACTTGCAGCGCAGCTGGAAGCAGATCATCAACCTGAACAGCGAAAAGAAGGTAAAGCAGAAAACGATTCCGGGCACCAAGGTGTTCGTACCGCAGCGCGCGCGGCGCTACGAGCTGGAAGAGGACGAAGAACTGGTAATCGACGAGCGCGGCGTGCACCTCAGCGTGCACGAGCCCGAGGACGCCGACTGACTCGCGGTCCTAGCGATTCGCCCGGCGCAGGCCCTCTACGGTCTGCGTCGGGCTCAGGATTTCCGCGTCGAGCATGATTTCGATCAGCGCAAGCCGGCCCGCTGCGCGCGCGCGCTCGAAGGCCGCGGGGAAATCCTCGCCGCGCTCGATGCGCTCGGCCTGCGCGCCATGGGCTTCGGCCAGCGCAACGAAATCGGGATTGATCATGTCGGTACCTATCACCCGGCCCGGGTACTCGCGTTCCTGGTGCATCCGGATCGTTGCGTAGATTCCGTTGTTGATCAGCAGCACGATAATCGCCGCGTCGTGCTGCATCGCGGTGGCGAATTCCTGGCCATTGGTCATGAACTCGCCGTCGCCGACGACCGCAACCACGCAACGCTCTGGATAATTCAGCTTGGCCGCGACCGCGGCGGGCAGGCCATAACCCATTGTTCCGCTGGTTGGTGCCAGCTGACTGCGGTAGCGGCGGTAACGAAAAAAGCGATGCAACCAGCTGGTATTATTACCGGCGCCATTGCAGATAATCGCGTCTTCCGGGGTCGCGTCGCGCAACGCGTGAAAAACGTCGGATAACTGCATCGAGCCCGAAACCCGGATCGAGCGAGTCCATTCGAGATATTCTTCGCGCGCCTGTTCCAGGCTCGCGTCGCGCGCGGCGTCAAGTTGAGTCGTCATCGGGGCATTCGCCAGCGCGTCGATGAAGCACGCCGAGGTTGCGTTGATTGCGAGCGCAGGCTGGTAAATATGACCGAGTTCCTCGACGTCGGCGTGGACGTGGATCAATGGCTGGCGTGGACGCGGAATATCGATCAGGCTGAAACCGGCGGTGGTCATCTCGCCGAGGCGCGCGCCGATCACGAGCAGGCAGTCCGCGTTTTTTATGCGGCGGGTCAGCGCCGGGTTGACGCCAAGGCCGAGATCGCCGACGTAGTTGGGGTGCTCGTTATCGAAATAGTCCTGGCAGCGAAACGAGTTCACTACCGGTAGCCGCCAGGCCGAGGCAAATTCCTGCAGTTGCAGTCTCGCGTCGTCGCTCCAGCCGCTGCCGCCGACGATGACCAGCGGATCGCGCGCTGCGGCAAGCATTTGCCCGACGCGTTCGAGGTCCGTCGTGGAGGGGTTGATCGTGACGGCTTGCCAGGCTCCGGCGTCGCTCGCGTCGGTGATGTCGGTCAGCATGTCTTCGGGCAATGCCAGCACCACCGGGCCGGGTCGGCCGCCGGTGGCGACGCTGAAAGCTCGATTGACGTACTCCGGTATGCGGCTGGCGTCGTCGATCTGCGCCACCCACTTGCTGACCTCACCGAACATGCGTCGGTAATCGATTTCCTGGAATGCTTCGCGGTCGAGGTCCTTGCGCGCGATCTGGCCGACCAGCAAGATCATTGGCGTCGAGTCCTGCATCGCGACGTGCAGCCCGCCACTGGCGTTGCAGGCGCCCGGGCCCCGGGTCACGAAGCACAGTCCGGGTCTGCCGTTGAGCTTGCCCTCGGCCTCGGCCATGTAGGCCGCGCCGCCCTCGTTGCGGCACACCACCAGCGAGATCTCGCTGCGGTCGTAAAGTGCGTCCAGTGCGGCGAGGTAACTCTCGCCCGGAATGCAGTAGATGCGCTCTACCGAGTTCTGCCTGAGCGCGTCGACCAGCACTTCGGCGCCGCTGCGGGATAGGGACTTCGTATTCAAGACGGTCGAGTTTTCCGTTCAGTTCGATATCGGACACGCGATATGCCCGTGGATCGGAGAGGACCCTGATCGGCATGCGGCATGAACCTTAGCGTATCTTCGCCATGATCCGCGGAAATTGCAAATTCAGACGATTTCGAATGCGGTATTACATTGGCATCCGCTTGGTCTAGAATGCGCCGATGTTATCCAAGCATGCCAAGGGCCTGTTGATTACCGCTTGCGGGGTACTGGTGATTTCGCCGGACGGACTGCTGACGCGCCTGATCACGACGGACCACTGGACGATGATTTTCTGGCGCGCGCTGTTCCTGTCTTTCGGCATGTGGCTGGTACTCAGTTTCACCCGGCCGAACCGGGCCTGGGATGCTTACCGCACGCTGCGCGGGCCGGGTATGCTCAAAGTCGTTGCTTACTCGCTGGGTACGATATCGTTTATCTACGCGATCACGCATACCAGCGTCGCCCACACGCTGATCATCCTCGCCACGACGCCGTTGTTTGCCGCGATTATCAGCCGCTTTCTGCTGCACGAGAAAATAGAGATGCGCACGCTGGTCGCAATTGCGCTGGTCGCGATCGGGCTGGTCGTGATCAGTACCGACAGCGGCGATCAGCAGGCCAGTTTACACGGTGACCTGGTCGCGCTGCTCGGCGCATTTTTTCTCGCCTGCGGTTTCAGCTTCGTGCGCCGCTTCCCGCAAACCTCGACCTTTGCCGCGATTTCCTGCAGCGGGCTGCTCACCGCGTTACTGATTCTGCCGCTGGCCGCGCCGCTGGACGTGACCCCCGCCGACATGGGTTACCTGATGATCATGGGAGTTTACATGCTGCCGATAGGCTCCGCGTTGATGTTTATCGGGCCGCGCTATATTCCGGCCGCGGAGGTCGGGCTGCTGCTATTACTCGAATCGATTCTCGGCCCGCTCTGGGTCTGGCTCGTGCTCGGCGAAGCGCCGGGAGAGCGCACGCTGATCGGCGGCGCAATCGTATTGTCGACGTTGGCGGTCAACGCGGTATGGGCGCTGAGGCATCCCCGTGTTCCTGCCATACAACGGGCCTGAGCCCGGGCCGCGAGAGACGCCTGAGCGGTAGCTGATTTTCCGGCAGGGTGACGATATACTGCTTCGCTGAGGGAGCAGTGGCCCTCCAATGATAAACCAGGAACTGAAAACCGATGAGCGACCGAGTAGAAATTAGCGGTCTGAGTGTCGACCGCGCTCTGTATGATTTGATCGATAAAGAAGTAGCACCGGACAGCGGCGTCGACAGCGCCGCATTCTGGCAGTCCTTCGCCGAGATTCACGCCGCGTTGGGCGCGGATAACCGGCGGCTGCTCGAGTTTCGCGACTCGCTGCAGGCGCAGCTCGACGAGTGGCACAAGTCGCACTTCGGCAAAATAGACCCGCAAGCTTACAAGGCTTATCTCGTGGACATCGGCTACCTCGTGCCCGAGCCGGATTCGTTCGAGGTTACCACGGACAATGTCGACCCCGAGGTGGGCGTCATCGCGGGGCCGCAGCTGGTCGTGCCGGTGGACAACGCGCGTTACTCGCTGAACGCGGCCAACGCGCGCTGGTACAGCCTGTACGATGCGCTCTACGGCACCGACATTATCCTCGAGGTCGAGGGCTGCAAGAAAACCGCGAAATACAACCCCGTGCGGGGCCAGCAGGTTATTCGATACGTGCGAGATTTTCTCGACTACGCGGTGCCGCTCGCGGTCGGCAGCCACGGTTACGCGGTGCGCTACAAGGTGCGCTCGGGCAAACTCATCGTCGTCATGGGAGACGGCAGTCAGACCGAACTGGGCTGGCGCGAGAGCTTCGCCGGCTATCGTGGTGATCCCGACGAACCCAGCGCGGTGCTGTTCAGGCACAACAACCTGCACATCGAGTTGCTGATCGGCGAGGGCTATTACATCGGCCAGGGCGATCTTGCCAACATTTACGACGTGCGCATCGAGTCCGCGATTACGACCATCATGGACTGCGAAGACTCGGTGGCCGCGGTCGACGCCGAGGACAAGGTGCGCGTTTACCGCAACTGGCTCGGCCTGATGAAAGGTGACCTGAAGGCAACCGTAATGCGTGGCAAGGAAGCGATGGAGCGCAGCCTGAATCCGGATCCCGAGTATATCGGTCCCGACGGCAAGAATTTTCGCCTGCCTGGCCGCAGCCTGATGTTCGTGCGTAACGTGGGCACCCACATGTATACCGACGCGGTGACCTGCGCTGGCGAGGAAGTGCCGGAGACTTTTCTCGACGCGATGGTGACCGCGCTCGCGGCCAAGCACGATCTGATCGGCAATAGCGAGTTCCGCAACAGCCGTGCCGGCAGCGTTTATATCGTCAAGCCGAAGATGCACGGCCCCGAGGAAGTCGCCGCCGCGGTCAAGCTGTTTGCGATGGTCGAGGAAGCCCTCGGCATCGAGCCCGGCGCGCTGAAGATCGGCATCATGGACGAGGAGCGGCGGACCACGGTGAACCTGAAGGAATGCATCCGCCAGGCCAGTAATCGGGTGGTGTTCATCAATACCGGCTTTCTCGACCGCACCGGCGACGAAATTCATACCAGCATGGAAGCCGATGCGATGATCCCGAAAAACGAGATCAAGAATTCGACCTGGCTACTCGCTTACGAGGACTGGAATGTCGATATCGGTCTCGAAACCGGCTTGCCCGGCCATGGCCAGATCGGCAAGGGCATGTGGGCCGCGCCGGACAATATGCGCCAAATGATGGAGCAGAAAGTCGCGCACCCACGCGCCGGCGCGAGCACCGCGTGGGTACCCTCCGCGGTGGCGGCCTGCCTGCACGCGATGCATTACCACCAGGTCGACGTCAGCGCGCGGCAACGCGATCTCGCGCGCGGCCAGCGCGCGAGTCTCGACGACATCCTGACCCTGCCGGTACTGGACGGGCGTAACATCAACGAGAGCAACCTGATCCGTGAACTCGAGAATAACGCGCAGGGCATTCTCGGCTACGTGGTGCGCTGGATCGACCAGGGCGTCGGCTGCTCCAAGGTGCCGGATATATCAGACGTGAACCTGATGGAAGACCGCGCCACGCTGAGGATTTCTAGCCAGCATATCGCCAACTGGTTGCACCACGGGATCACCACCCGGGAACAGGTGCGCAAGGTGTTCGAGAAAATGGCTGAAATCGTCGATCGGCAAAATGCAGGCGATCCCGAGTACCGCGATATGGCGCCGAACTTCGACGACAGCGTTGCGTTTCAGGCAGCACTGGACCTCGTGTTCAAGGGGCGGGAATTGCCCAACGGCTACACCGAATTCGTGCTGCACCCGCGTCGCCGCGAGGCCAAGTTACTGACGCGGCGCTGAGCGCCGGTTGAATTTGAGCGCGCCGCGGGCGCGTAGCTCGAGCGAGCGAAGCGCGTACAGAAAAAAGCGGTTAACCGGCGTTTCCATGTCGATTTCGTGCGCGAGACGCACTACGGCGCCGCATTGCGCATCCAGCTCCGAGGGCCTGCCCTTGATCAGATCGCGCTGCATCGACGTGGTCGAATTCGGCGGTATGCTCTCCAGTGTCTTCAGGGTCTTGGCGACGCTGTCCTTCGGCAGGTCGACTTCCAGCGCGAGGCCGAGCTGGTAAATTTCCTCGATTGCCCCGGTTAACAGCTCGCGGGTTTCGGGTTGTTCGAGCAGGACGCCGATCGGCGCGCGCGAGACCGCACCGAGCCCGCTCCACGGCGTGATCAACATAAATTTTTGCCACATCGCGACCTGGACGTTATCCGGAATGCTGGACTTGACGCCGGTGCAGTGATTGAACGTTTCCGACAGGGCGTTGATGCGCGGATCGGCATGATTGTCCAGGTGGCCAAATCGAATCAGCGGATTTCCGCCGCTGTGCTTGATATGACCGGGCGCCGCCAGAAACGCGACAATCGCACAAAGTCCGCCGACGACGTTGGTCGGGTCGAGCACCTCGCACAACTGCGCCGGTGCCTCGACACCGTTTTGCAGCGGGATGACGAGCGTGTCGGGGCCGACCATCGGTTTCATTGCCTTGGCGGCACCGGGCACCTGCCAGGTTTTGACGCAGCAGAGCACGTAATCGACAATGCCGACCTCGGCCGGGTTGCTGGTTGCGCTAACTCGCGTGATATTGAAGTCGCCGGCGATGCTGCCGACCTGGAGACCGCTCGAGCGCAACGCGGCGAGACTTTCATTGCGGGCGATAAAAGTGACGTCCTGGCCAATTTGCGCGAGTCGACCACCGAAGTATCCACCGACGCCGCCGCTTCCATAAACTGCAATTCGCATTCGTGCTCCAGGCAAGACTGAACAAACCGGTATTATGGCGTAGTGTCTCCGATTTGAAAGCGAAATTCCGCCACCGGCGTCACGCTATCGAAATAATCTCCTGGCTTGCATCG
>JBFGQE010000080.1:0-10620 GCA_041564355.1 Gammaproteobacteria bacterium
CGCTGTTCGAAACGCACACCGGCCGCGGAGACTGTATCCTGACCGCGCACCAGGCCGACGACCAGGCCGAAACTTTCTTCATGAATGCTCTGCGAGGCTCGGGCAGCGCCGGCCTGCGGGGGATCGCCAGGCAACGGATGCTCGGCGATACCCTGTTACTGCGACCACTGCTCGATTTTCGCCGCAGCGAGCTCGAAGCCTGGGCGGCGGAACACGAAATCGCCTGGTTTAACGACCCCAGCAACGAAGCCCTGCGTTTCGACCGTAACTACCTTCGGCGCGAGGTCATACCGTTGCTGCAGGCGCGCTGGCCGCACCTGCAGGAAGCGCTGCGAACCACCTGCGAATTGCAGGCCGAAACCCAGCAGGTGCTAGACGAAATAGCGGATGAAGATCTCGCGCGACTCGAGGGTGAACCCTGCTGTGCAATAGCCACGCTGGCGCTGGCAAAGCTGCTCCAGCTGTCGCCGGGGCGTCGTAAAAACCTGTTGCGCCGCTGGGTGGCGCGCGAAGGCCTCGCGCCGATTCCGCAGGCAAGGCTCGGTGAATTGATGCAACAGCTCGGCGCGCGCAGTGATGCAATACCCGAAATCAGCCTGCCCGGCTACGCGATCAGGATCTACGATCGACGCCTGTTCCTCGTGCTCGACGACGACATGCCGTTGACCGAAGCCTGCTACGATTTTGCGCAATCACCCGAGGTTCGGATCGATACGCTCAACATCCGGCTCCCGCGGCAGGCCATTTTCGAACGGCTCGGTATCGAGGATCATGAGCAGTCACTGAGCCTTCGATTTCGCCAGGAAGGCCGGGAAAACGACGATCGGCATCGATTGAAGCGGTTGTTTCAGAAACACCGTGTTCCGCCCTGGCGGCGCGATGTCGTCGCCCAGATCTATCTCGATGGACGACTCGAGGGCTTGCTGATATGAGTCGCGGTTCCAACGAGGACAAGGTCTTTTCCCGTCGCCTGAGCGAGGTGCGCGCGTTCGAATTCAACGATCGAGTCGCGCGCGTGTTTCACGACATGATCTCGCGTTCGGTGCCGGGTTACCCGTTGCTCCTGCACATGATCGGGCTGTACGCGGCAATATTCGTGCGCGAACAAAGCCGGGTCTATGATCTCGGCTGTTCGCTCGGTGACGCCACCCGGATGATCGCCACGCAAGTCCGCGACCTCGATGTCGAGATCATCGCGATAGACAATTCGAGCGCGATGATCGAGCGTTGCCGCGAGCAGGGCACGGAAGATGGCCGAATCGACTGGCGCTGCGAGGATATCCGCGAGAGCGAAATCGAAGCCGCGTCGCTGGTCGTGCTAAACCTGACCCTGCAATTTCTACAGCCCGAGGAACGCGCCGGGTTGCTTGGACGAGTTTTCGAAGGTCTGCAGCCGGGCGGCGAGCTGGTGTTATCGGAAAAAGTCGTGTTCGACTCGGCCGAGGAAAACCAGCGCATGGTGCAACTGCACCAGGCATTCAAGAAAACCATGGGTTACAGCGATCTCGAAATTAGTCAGAAACGCAGCGCACTGGAAAATGTGCTGATCCCGGATAGCGAACAATTGCATATCCGTCGCCTGCGTGACATCGGTTTTGACGAAGTCTACCAGTGCTTTCGCTGTTTCAATTTCACCTCTTATCTGGCGATCAAGGGGTGAAGTGGAACCATCTGTGGCGGCAGCTCGACCGCGCGGGTCTCGGGCGCTGGGCGGCGCAACTCGAAGAGAGGAGCGCCGGCTGGCTGATCGGGCATGGCGATTATCCGCGCTGGTCCGCGGCGCTTGCGAATTTGCCGGAGATCCGGAAGATCAGTGCCGACTTTACCGCCCCGGCGGTCACGCTGGCTGGACAATGCGAGGATAACGGCGCGTTGCGCGCGGCGCTCGAAGGGTTGATGCCCTGGCGCAAGGGACCTTACCGGTTTGTCGATGTATTGATCGACAGCGAGTGGCGTTCGGATCTGAAATGGGCGCGCGTACTGCCGCATCTGGCCCCGCTGCGGGGCCGCCGGATTCTCGACATCGGTTGCGGTAACGGTTATTACTGCTGGCGCATGCTGGCCGAAGCGCCGGCCCTGGTCGTCGGCATCGAACCGTCGGCGCTGTTCAACCTGCAGTTTCAGGCCGTGCAGCATTACCTGCAGCGTCCCGATATCGGGCTACTACCAATCGGCGTCGAGGCGATACCGGATGATCTGGGCTGTTTCGAAACGGTGTTCTCGATGGGCGTACTCTACCATCGCCGCAGCCCGATCGATCATCTCCAGCAGCTCAGGGGATTGCTCGCGCCGGGCGGCGAGCTATGTCTCGAAACGCTCGTCATCGAGGGCGGAGCAGGACGGGTGCTGGTACCGCGGGATCGCTACGCGCGTATGCGCAATGTCTGGTTTATTCCGTCCTCCGCGGAAATCCTGAACTGGCTCGAGCGTTGCGGCTTCGTCGATTCGCGCGTCGTCGACGAATCCCTGACAACGAAGGATGAACAACGCACTACCCCGTGGATGCAGTTCGAGTCGCTGGAGCAAAGCCTCGACCCGAAGCGGCCGGAGCTGACGGTGGAAGGATTACCGGCGCCGCGCCGCGCGGTGATACTGGCGAATCGCCCGCAAGCCTAGTCGAGCGGCAGGAATACGACCCGGTTGCGGCCTTCTTCCTTGGCCTGGTACACGCCGCGGTCGGCGGCGGAAAACAGGGCCTCGAAATCGCCCTCGTTGCCGGGTTCCAGCGTGGTGACGCCGATACTCGCGGTGACGGTCAGGTCATTGGGGCGCAGGGCCTCGATCTCGACCCGCAGGCTGCCGGCCTTGTCCGCGGCAAACGCCGAGTCACAGTGGTTCAGCAGCACGACAAACTCCTCGCCGCCAAAGCGTGCAACCAGATCACCTTCGCGAAAACTCTCGTTCAACAAGCGGCCGACCGCCTGCAACACGAGATCGCCGACCGCGTGGCCGTGATTGTCGTTAATCGACTTGAAATGATCGAGATCGATGACCATTACGCTGATCGGAAAATCGTGACGGCGCGCATGGGAAATGAACTTGTCGGAAAACTCCATCAGGCTGTGTCGGTTATGGCATCCGGTCAGCTTGTCGGTCGTTGCGAGTGCAAACAGTTCGCGGCGAATGTCATGCACCTTGTCGAGCAGTCGCTTGTTGGTAATCAGGTTGCTGATCCGAACCAGCAATTCCTCGGACAGAATCGGTTTGTGCAGGAAGTCGTTCGCGCCCACCTGGTACAGAGCGATACGCAATGGCGCGCTGTTTTCCTCGGTAATGGCGATGATCGGCACGAATCCGCGGGCATCTTCGAGCTGGCGCACGAGGCCGATCAGTTCCTGACCGCTCATGCTGCCCTCGAGATTCACGTCGGTGATGACAAGGTCGTAGGCGTCCGTATCGGAGCCGTAAGCGACCTCTTTCTCGAAAACCTGCCAGGCTTCTTCGGCGGTGGTAAAGTGAGATACCCGGTAGCCGGTTTGCTGCAGTGCTTCGAGGGTCGCGGCGGCGATTTCCTCGTCATCCTCGACAAACAGGATTCTTCCCTCGAAGAACACGGGGTCGAGATGCAGTTCGACGAAGTGGGTAATCTGGTCCGCAATCTGTTGCAGATTATTCTTGTGCACGACCTCGTCGACCCGCACCGAGAGATCATCCCGGGTCAGCGACTTGTCGGCGCTGAGTAACAGTAGCGGGGTATTCTTGTGCTTCGCGTGCTGATTACAAAATTCGACCAGGTCGAGACCCGACCCATCCTGCAATTGCTGGTTGACGCATATCAGATCGTAATCTTCCGATTCAATATAGTCGCGGGCATCGGCCAGGTTATCGCAGATGTCGTTGCTGAATCCCTGCTGACCCAGGATATTGTCGAGCAATTGGCGATACAGGCGGCTGTTTTCGGCTATCAGGGCGCGCATGTGGTCGAGTATAGGACAGCAATCCGAGATTGCTGTTTTTTTAGCGCCTTCCTCCGGGCCTTAACCCGGGCGTTAATATCGCTTAAAAACGCCTCAGGATCGGCGACTTCGATTGTCTTCAAATAGTGATTCTGCTATCGTGTCCGTCCAACCTACGTATCCCACGTTGATTGGAATTCCTGAGTTTATGAGCCGATATATTTTTATTACTGGTGGTGTTGTTTCATCACTGGGCAAGGGTATTGCATCCGCCACTCTGGGCGCCCTGCTACAGGCTCGCGGAGCCAGCGTCAACATGATCAAGCTGGATCCATACATCAATGTCGATCCCGGGACCATGAGTCCGTTCCAGCACGGCGAAGTCTATGTCACCGACGACGGTGCCGAAACCGACCTCGATCTCGGGCACTATGAACGCTTTGTCGGTGTGCGCTGCTCGAAGCGCAGTAATTACACCACCGGACGCATTTACGAAAGCGTTATCGCCAAGGAGCGCCGCGGCGATTATCTTGGCGCCACCGTGCAGGTCATTCCGCACGTGACCGACGAAATCAAGTATTCGGTAGTGGACAGCAGTAACGGCGCCGATTTCGTGCTGGTCGAGATCGGCGGCACCGTGGGCGATATCGAGTCCCTGCCTTACATGGAGGCGATTCGCCAGATGGGATTCGAACTCGGCCATGACAACGTGCTTTACATGCACCTCACGCTTATTCCGTACCTCACCGCAGCCGGCGAACTCAAGACCAAGCCGACCCAGCACTCGGTCAAGGAGCTGCGCTCGATTGGTATCCAGCCGGATATCCTGCTGTGCCGGGCCGATCGGCCGATTCCGGAGGAGGAGAAGCGCAAAATTGCACTGTTTACCAACGTTGCCGAAGAGGCGGTCATTTACGCGGTCGACGTGGATCACATTTACCAGTTACCGCGTGAATTGAACAAGCAGGGCCTCGACGACATCGTGGTCAAGCATTTCTCGATGAGTTTACCCGAGGCGGACCTGTCGGACTGGGACCGCGTCGTCGACGCCCTGCAGCATCCCGAAAACGAGGTTTCGATTGGCTTCGTCGGCAAGTACGTCGACCATACCGATGCCTACAAGTCACTCAACGAGTCCCTCGATCATGCGGGTATTCACACGCGCACGCGGGTCAACATCGTCAAGATCGACTCGGATTCGATCGAGACGGACGGAATCGACGCACTCAGGAGCGTGGATGCGATACTCGTGCCGGGCGGCTTCGGCAGCCGGGGAATCGAGGGCAAAATCGCGGCGGTTCACTACGCACGTACCAACAACGTACCCTACCTAGGCATCTGTCTGGGCATGCAGGTCGCCGTGATCGAATACGCGCGCAACGTGCTGGGTCTTAGCAAGGCGCACAGTTCCGAGTTCAACCCGAAAACGCCGGATCCGGTCATCGCTCTGGTGACCGAGTGGCTGGATCGCGAAGGATCGATCGAAAAGCGTGACGAGAATACCGATCTCGGCGGCACCATGCGGCTTGGTGCGCAAACCTGCAAGCTGGTCCCCGGCACGCGCACGCGGCGTGCCTACGGCGCCGAGGAAATCCACGAGCGCCATCGTCATCGTTATGAGTTCAACAATACCTACCTGCAACGCCTGCAGGACGCGGGTCTGGTGATTTCGGGCCTGTCGGTGGACAACGAGCTGGTCGAGATCGTCGAACTTTCCGATCATCCCTGGTTTATCGGATGCCAGTTCCACCCTGAATTCACCTCGCAACCGCGCGACGGCCATCCGCTGTTCAACAGTTTCATCAACGCGGCGATCGAGTACCACAAGGCCAGGGAGCAATGAAACTCTGTGGCTTCGAGGTCGGGATTGAACAGCCGCTGTTTTTAATCGCCGGGCCCTGCGTGATCGAGTCGGAGCAGCTTGCTCTCGACACGGCCGGCGAGTTGCTGCAATTCTGCAGGCAACTATCGATCCCGTTTATCTACAAATCATCTTTCGACAAAGCCAACCGGTCGAGCAGCCAGAGTTTTCGCGGCCCCGGAATCGACAAGGGCCTCGCGATCCTGGAGAAAGTTCGCAACAGCCTGGGGGTTCCGGTCATCACCGACGTGCACGAAGACACGCCGATGCAGGAAGTCGCCGCGGTGGTCGACGTGCTGCAAACGCCCGCATTTCTGTGCCGCCAGACTAATTTCATCCAGCGCGTCGCGGCGCAGGGTAAACCGGTCAACATCAAGAAAGGACAATTCCTGTCACCGTGGGATATGCAGCAGGTGGTGAACAAGGCGAGCGAGGCCGGTAATACCCAAATCATGGTATGCGAACGCGGCGCGAGCTTCGGCTACAACAACCTCGTCTCGGACATGCGCTCGCTGGCGGTCATGCGCCAGACCGGTTGCCCGGTCGTGTTCGATGCAACCCACTCGGTGCAGCTACCGGGCGGGCAGGGTGACAAGTCCGGAGGGCAGCGTGAATTCGTGCCGGTGCTGGCGCGCGCCGCGGTCGCCGCGGGCGTCGCGGGACTGTTCATGGAAACTCATCCGGACCCGGCGACTGCGCTGAGCGACGGGCCCAACGCGTGGCCTCTGGGGAAAATAAAATCCTTGTTGGAGGTGCTGATCGAACTCGACCGTGTGGTCAAGGCGTCTACCCTGCACGAAGCGGATCTGCTTTAGTTTAACCGACCCGTATATTGGAGCCAGCATGACCGAAATAAGCCGCGTAATCGGGCGCGAAATACTCGATTCAAGAGGGAATCCCACCGTCGAAGCGGAGGTCACGCTGAAAAGTGGCACCACCGGGCGAGCGGCCGCGCCTTCCGGCGCGTCCACCGGCGAGCGCGAAGCCATCGAGTTGCGCGACGGCGACGTGAATCGCTACCGGGGCAAGGGCGTCTTGCGCGCGATTGGGCACGCCAACCGGGAATTGGCCGAGATTGTCGTCGGGCGCGATTGTGACGACCAGCGAGGTCTCGATCAGGCCATGATCGAGCTTGACGGCAGCGAAAACAAGAGCCGTCTCGGTGCCTATGCCTTGCTCGCGGTGTCGCTGGCGAACGCGCAGGCGGCCGCGCGCGAGGCCGGCGCCCCGTTGTACCGGTATCTCGGTGGCGCAGAGGCGACGACGCTGCCGGTGCCGATGATGAACATCATCAACGGCGGAGCGCATGCCAACAACAGTGTCGACCTGCAGGAGTTCATGATCCTGCCAGTGGGGGCGTCGAGTTTCAGCGAAGCCCTGCGTTACGGCGTCGAAGTATTCCACGCGCTGCAGGCCGTGCTCGACAGGAAGGGCCTGAATACGGCCGTTGGCGATGAAGGTGGGTTTGCCCCGGATCTCGCGTCGAACGAGGAAGCCATCGAGGTTATTCTCAGCGCGATCGACGCGGCGGGGTATCGCGCCGGCGAAGATATCTGCCTCGGACTGGATGTCGCCAGCTCTGAGTTTTACGTCGACGGTAAATATGAACTCGCTTCCGAGAAGCGCTCGTTCGACGCGGCCGGATTCGCCGATTACCTTGCCGCCTGGGTCGATCAATACCCGATCGTCACGATCGAGGATGGCATGGACGAGAGCGACTGGGACGGCTGGGCGATTCTGACCGAGAAACTCGGTGACCGAATTCAGCTGGTCGGAGACGATCTGTTCGTGACCAATACGAAAATTCTGGCGCGCGGCATCAGCGAGGGCATCGCCAATTCGATCCTGATCAAGTTCAACCAGATCGGCACGCTGTGTGAAACGCTCGATGCGATATCGATGGCGCTTGACGCCGGCTTTACCACGGTCATCTCGCATCGATCCGGCGAGACCGAAGACGTCACCATTGCGGATCTCGCGGTCGCCACCAGGGCAGGGCAGATCAAGACCGGGTCCCTTTCGCGCTCGGACCGGGTCGCCAAGTACAACCAGTTGCTGCGCATCGAGTCGGAGCTGGGAGATGCGGCGGCTTATCCCGGTAAATCGGTGTTCAAGAACCTTTAGGAGGCCGTCCAGGGACCGATGAAAATTCTGGTCGCCTTGCTGGTCATATTGCTGATTGGTCTTCAATACCGCCTCTGGTTCGGCGATGGCAGCCTGTCCGAGGTGGTTCAGCTCTCGCGCGAACTCGAAGTGCAGAAGGAAAAGTTGCGCCTGCTCGAGGAACGCAACCGCATCCTCGAAGCCCAGGTGCTCGACTTACAAAACGGGCTCGATGCATTCGAGGAAAAGGCACGCAATGATCTAGGCATGATCAAGCAGGGTGAAACCTTTATCCAGTTGATTCCGGATCAGGAGAGCGCGACGGATGGGCAGTAAAACGCCGGTCTGGGCCGTTATTCCGGCTGCGGGAACCGGCAGCCGCATGCACAGCGAAACGCCGAAGCAATACCTCGTGTTCCAGGGGAAAGCGGTGTTACAGCATTGCCTGGAACGCCTGTTGTCGCATCCCGAAATCGATGGCGCAGTGGTAGTGCTGCGAGATGACGACGCCTGCTGGAACGAGCTCGAGTTCGAGAGCGGCAAGCCGCTGTTCACGACGCAGGGGGGTGCCGAGCGGCACCTGTCGGTGTATAGCGGGCTGACCACGTTGCAGTACCGCGTCGGCAACGACGTCATCGCTCTGGTTCACGATGCGGTACGACCTTTGGTCAGTCACGCCGATCTGGATCGTGTCATCGAGGCAGCGCGAGCGCATCCCGCTGGTGCGATCCTCGCTGCACCGGTCGCGGACACGCTCAAACTGGAAAACGATCGTCATGAAATTGCGAACACGATCTCGCGCGAGCGATTGTGGCGCGCGCTGACACCGCAGGCGTTTCACCTGCAACCACTGCTCAATGCGCTGAAACGGGTTATCGATCAGAAGCTCGAGATTACGGACGATGCAATGGCGCTGGAATTACAGGGTCATGCGCCGGCGCTGGTATCCGGGAATGCGGATAATATCAAGATCACCCGCGCCGGGGATCTGCGCCTGGCCGAGTTGATCTGGCTAGACCAGCGCGATCAGAAGCACGATGAATAGCGCCACGGCGGCCATCGGCAATACGTAGCCCATCCAGTCTTTCATGCTCCCCTTCGGCGAGTTCTCGATCGCATGCTTGGCGCGCGGGAACAGATAGATCACCATCGCCAGCATGAACAGTGCAGAAAGGATTTGTACCCAGTTAAGGTCCATTTCGACCCTCGTGATTCGTCTACAAGATGTCCTGGCCGGAAAAAATAAGCCCCGTGAGAACGGGGCTTATTCGACACGGTTTCGGCGTTATCCTAATCGTCGTTGAATGCACCCAGCAAATGCAGGAGCGCCTGAAAGATATTCAGAATCGACAGAAACAGTCCCGCGGTTGCCATGATGTAGTTGGTTTCACCGTTATGGATCAGCGATGACGTTTCCCACAGGATGAATGCGCTCATGATCATGATCACGGCGGCATTGATCGCGAGAAACAGGGCCGGGATGCCCATGAAGATATTCAGGATCGCTGCGCCCAGCACGACCAGCATGCCGATCATTACGAAGCCGCCAAGAAAGCTGAAGTCCTTGCGCGTGGTCAGCGCATAGCCTGACAATCCGAGGAAAATCACGCCGGTGCCGCCGAGTGCGGTCATGACGATGCTCGGGTTAACCGACAGGTAGTAGCTCAGCACCGGACCCAGACCAAAGCCGAGCAGTCCGGTGATGGCGAAGATGACCGGGATGCCGGCGGCGCTGTTAGCGGTTCTTGGCAATACAAACCAGAGCATGACAATCGCGGCGATACTCGCTATCAGGGCGATGCCCTGGCCGACGCCGGAGACGACGCCCACGAAAGCCATCGCGGCGCTGAAGACCAGCGTCATCGACAACAGGATATAGGTGTTGCGGATGACTTTGTTGGTCTGCAGAATCGCTTCTTGTGAGCGGGTTACAGCAGTGTTCGTTTGCATTACTTGACTCCAGTTTTCAACTAATCAATTTGACAGATGTGCGCCATTCTAAGTTCCAGCCAGACCGATAGCAAGCATCATCAGAGGCTGGCCGCTGGCGCTGTACGCTAGGTAACTTGCGGCCGAAATGCTGGAGGAAAACATCCAGGCGATCGTGGTCTGGGACGAAGGCGCCAGCACCATCTTCTCGGCGCGCGAGCGCAACAGCAGCGGGCGACTGGTGGCTTCGAACGGCGCGATCACCGGCGACCTGATCCAGGCGGTCAACGACGTGCACAACGGCACCAAGTCGATCGGCCAGGTCGCGGTGTTCGTGTCCAAGCGCGAGCTCAACCGCCAGCTTACCGAATCGCTGATCTCGAATCTGATTACCCTGGTCGCGCTGATCGTGGTCATGGCGGTGGTCATGACCATCGTCATGAACCAAATCATCATCGGCCCGATAACGCGCCTCGCCAAGCACGCCGACGACATCAGCCACGGCGATCTGAAGCAGAACATCGTGCCCGAATCCAGCGATGAAATCGGCCAGCTGGCCGAGGCCTTTCACCGCATGCAGACCAGCCTGCGCGTCGCCTTCAAAAGGATTTACGCCAAGTCCAGGGCGGCCTGAGACATGCGTAAACCAGTCCCGGTGATCGAGGTTTCGCCCGCGGGGCCGCGATGAGCGACTGGATTCTCTACGACGAATTCGTCGACCTGGTACGCAAACATCACTCCAGCGGTTTCAGCGGCCTGATCACCGGCGTCAGCGGCAGCCGGCATTCGTTTCAGCTGGGTTTCGACCGCGGCCGCATCGTGATGCTCAGC
>JBFGQE010000081.1:0-10439 GCA_041564355.1 Gammaproteobacteria bacterium
CAGTCAGCGTCTCGGCAAGATTTACCTGATCCGCTTCGACATCTACAAGCGCAAGTTCTTCATCAAGTTTCTGAATAACTTTATCGCTCAGCTGACGCCTTTTTTATTCTACTCGATCGGCGGTTATTTCGTCCTGCGCGGCGACCTGTCGATCGGCTCGATGGTCGCGGTGCTGGTGGCGTACAAGGATTTATCCGGCCCGTGGAAGGAATTGCTGCGCTATTACCAGCGCAAGGAAGACATTAAGGTCAAATACACGCAGGTCATCCAGCAGTTCAATCCGCAAAACCTGATCGAGAGCCGCATCATCGACGAACGCCCCGAGTCACTGGATTTGCCCGAGCGCGAAATCCAGGCGCATAACCTGCGCTATAGCGAAGACGGACTTTACTATGCCATCGACGGCACCAGTTTCCGCTTTCCGCTCGAACAGCACTCCGCCGTGGTTGGGCTCGGTAACAGCGGCAAGGACGAGCTCGCTTTCCTGATGTCACGCCTGGTTAACCCGACCTCGGGTCACCTGAGCGTGGGCGACCTGAAACTCGAGGAAGTGCCGGAAGCCATTACCGGCAAACGGCTCGGCTTCGTCGGGCCCGCGTCGTTCATGTTCAGCGGCAGCGTGTACGACAACCTGTGCTACGGCCTCAAACATCAGCCGGTCAGGCGTGAGGCAGACGAATCCACGGACGAATTTGCGCACGATCGCGAGCTCGCCAGGCATGCGGGCAATACGCCGAATCGTTACGATGATAACTGGATCGATTATGCTGAACTCGGCGTCAGCGAAACGCGCGAGTTGTATACGCGAATCATCGATGTCTTGCGCTGCGTCGAACTCGACGAAGAAATTTTTCAGTTCGGCCTGCAAACCCTGGTCGGCGAGAGCAACAACGCGGACCTGACCGATCGCGTAATGCAGGCCCGGCGGCAACTGCGCGACCGGCTCCGCGATCCCGCGGTGGCAAAGCTGGTTGAACCCTTCGACCGCGATCGCTACAACACCAACATGACCGTGGCCGAAAACCTGTTATTCGGTACCGTTTACGGTGATCTGGTCGATGCCGAACAAGTCATCGACAACCCGACTATCAAGCAGGTGCTCGAAGATTCCGGGCTGAACCACGATTTTCTCGAAGCCGGCGCAAAGATCACCGAGATCATGCTGGACCTGTTTTCCGACGTCGAACCGGGCAGCGAACTCTTCGAGCAGTTTAGCTTTATCAACGCGGACGACCTGCCCGAGTTCAACAAGTTATTGAACGAAACCCGTCAGCAAGGCGTCGAGAATATCCCGGCGGAAGATCAGCGACGCCTGGTCGCGCTGCCGTTCAAACTGATCGTCGCGCGCCATCGACTCGGCCTGATAAACAAACCGATGCAGGCAAAAATCCTCGAGGCGCGCCACAAGATTCATGAAATCGCGCAAACCCAGGATCTCGGCATCGCTTTCTTCGACGCGGAAAGCTACAACACCCGAATTTCGATCCAGGACAATATCCTGTTCGGAAAGCTGGCCTACGGTCAGGCCCACGCGCAGCAAAAAATCAGCACATTGATCGCCGACGTGATCGAGTCGCTCAACCTGCGCAACGACATTATCGAGGCCGGGCTGGGCTACGAGGTCGGCGTGGCGGGCGGGCGCCTGTCCACGATGCAGCGACAAAAACTGGGCCTCGCGCGAGCATTGCTCAAAGCGCCCGATCTACTGATCATCAACGAGGCCCTGTCGGGCTTCGATTCGTCCACCGAGCGCCGACTGATCGGAAACGTGCGCCGCGAAATGACCTCTCGCGGATTGCTATGGGTGCTGGGTCGGACCAGTCTCGCCGAGCAGTTCGATTCGGTTATGGTCATGGAGCGCGGCAAACTGATCGACCAGGGGCCCTACGCCGACCTGTCGCAAGCGAGCGAACACTTTCAGCAACTGCTTGCCGCCGAGTAGTTCAAGCCCGACGCAGATACAGGTGCGTGGTCAGCCAGCGATCGCAGAATTCGCGGCGCAAACCGCCCCATAAACTGCCCCAGTTCAGGCGCAGCGGCGGGTTGAACGCACGCAATCCCGAAGCCACTGCAAGCTCCAGCAACGCCCTGCGCGTAAAACAATTGATGTGCTCGAGCGGATGGATCGCGTCGAGTTCGGCTGACCAGGCGCGCTGGCGTAGCCAGCCCTCGACACTTCGTCCGTCGGGCACTCTGACCTGGATGACGCCACCCGGCGCGAGGTTTGCAACCAGTTGCTGCATGCTTCGCAACGGATCGGGCAAGTGCTCGAACACCTGGTTGGCAAATATGAAATCGAAGTTTCCGCCTTCGGCCGGCAATTGATCAATTACGCTCAGGCCGAGCCCGTTTGCATGTGCGCGCCGCGCGGCGGATAACTCGCAGCCGCTGACATCGAATCCATGCGCCTGCGCCATGCGGCTCCAATACCCCCAGCCCATCCCGTAGTCCAGCACGCGAACCTCGCCCGGCTGGCGCTCGGCGAACAGGCGCGCCACGGTTTGAACCTGCCCCGCGTACTGCCGGAAGCGCCCGCTCCCGGCATGCTGTTTCTTGTACAAACTTCGCTCCGTGTCGATCCATTGCTCGTAGAGTTCGCGCATTCCCTCGTCGTTTAGCACCGGGTCCTGGTAAACCAGTTTGCAGCGCGGGCAAGCACGAATGCGGTATACCGCGTTGCCAAACCGTTCCAGCGGAACCCTGCCCTGGTAATAGGAGGCGATGAAATCGGCCAGGGGCGGATCCTGAAACCCGAGCTCGCAAAGGGTTTCCGCATCGCCACAACGGCACACGGGACAAGCCTCGCGTTCCACGAATCCGACACCCATGTTATTACTTGTAGGGATCTGCCGCGTCACGTAATCCGTCGCCGAAGAAATTGAAGGTCAGGATTACCAGCACGACCGGCACAACCGGAAACAGCAGCCAGGGGTAAAGTGCGACGACATTGATATTTTGCGCTTCGTTCAACAACACGCCCCAGCTCGTCACCGGCGGGCGCAGCCCGAGGCCGAGAAAACTGAGCGCGGTTTCGCCCAGGATCATCGCCGGCACCGACAGCGTTGCCGACGCGATCAGATGGCTCATGAAGCCGGGCAGCAGGTGGCGCCCGATGATTCGGCTTGGCCGTGCGCCCATCAACTCGGCCGCGGCACAATAATCTTCCTCGCGCAGGGAAAGCAGCTTGGAGCGCACCGCGCGGGCGAGTCCGGTCCAGTCCAGCATCGCGAGGATCACGGTAATGCCGAAAAAGATCAGGATCGGACTCCAGTTGACCGGCAGCACCGCTGACAATGCCATCCATAACGGCAATTCGGGGAACGAGCGAATTACCTCGATCAGGCGCTGCACCGACGCGTCGACCCAGCCACCGTAATACCCGGCAAGGCCGCCTATGACGATGCCGAAAATGAAGCTGATAAGAATACCGACCAGTCCTATCGTCAGCGATATCCGCGCGCCGTAGGTGATGCGCGAGAACATATCGCGCCCGAGGCGGTCCGTCCCCAGCAGGAAAAAGGTGCCGTTTTCCGGCGGGCAGACCAGGTGAAAACGCGCCTCGAAAAGGCCCCAGAAGCGATATGCATCGCCTTGACAAAAAAAGCGCAACGGCTGCACGTCATCCCGCCGTTCGGGATAATTACGCTTGAGGAGTTCCATGTCGAGCTCGTAATCCCGGCCGTACACAAAGGGCCCGATGAACTCGCCCTGGTGAAACAGGTGCACGCGCTGCGGCGGTGCATAGATGTATTCCGTGTTGCGTGTGTGCAGGTCGTAGGGTGCAATGACCTCGCTGAACATGATGGAGATGTAGTTCAACGCGAGAATGATGCCGCAAATGACCGCGAGGCGGTGGCGACGTAGCTTCCACCACATCAGTTTCCATTGCGATGCGAGGTAGTATTTTTCCTGCGCCGGGGTCAACGCCTCGATCGACATCGGGTCGAAGGGTTCCGCCGAAACGAAATGCTCCCGGTTCATCGCGCCGGGCTCCCGCCGAGACGAATACGCGGGTCGAGCAGTGCCAGCAGCAGGTCGGAAACCAGTACGCCGATCACGGTCAGCAGCGCGAGAAACATCAGGAAGGACCCCGCCAGATACATGTCCTGGCTTTGCAAGGCGCTGAGCAGGATCGGGCCGGTGGTTGGCAGTGACATGACCACGGCGACAATCTCCGCCCCGGAAATCACGGCCGGTAACAAATTACCGATATCGGCGACGAAAAAGTTCAACGCGATACGCAAAGGGTACTTGGCGAGCAGGCGGCCCGGCGGCAGGCCCTTGGCGCGACCCGTGGTGACATACTGTTTTTGCAACTCGTCGAGCAGATTGGCGCGCAGACGCCGAATCATACCGGCGGTGCCCGCCGTGCCGATGACGATCACCGGGATCCACAGGTGCGCGAGCACCGAGCGGACCTTTTCCCAGCTCCACGGGGCGTCGATATACTCGGGATCCATCAGGCCGCCAATGCTGGTACCGAAATACACGTTGGCGAAGTACAGCATGACCAGCGCGAGTAAAAAGTTCGGCGTCGCCAGACCAAGAAATCCCAGCGTCGATAATCCGTAATCACCCCAGCTGTACTGGTGGGTCGCCGAGTAAATGCCGATCGGAAACGCGACCAGCCAGGTAAACAGGATGGTCGCGATCGAGATCAGAACGGTCAGGAAAAGCCGGTCTCCGACCACCTCGGAGACCGGGAGGTTGTATTCGAAGGAATAGCCGAAATCGCCCTGCAGCATACCGATCAGCCAGTACCAGTACTGATGCAGCAGCGGTTTGTCGAGACCATACTCCTCGCGCAAAAACTGGATTTTCTGCTCGTCCACCGATTCGCCCTGGCTTTGCAGTTCCGCGATATAGCTCTCCAGGTAATCGCCCGGCGGCAACTGGATGATTACGAACACCAGCATGCTGATGATCAACAGGGTCGGGATCATCGTCAGGATACGGCGCACGAGGTAGGCCAGCATTACCGTCTGGCCTCGTCGAACCAGAAAGTATCCGGCTTGTAAATACCGAAATAGGCGCCGGGCGATATGTCGTAGTAACCCCGCTCCGGCACGTTTTGCAGATGGTTATTAACGACCACCGGGTGCGGTACCTGGTTGACGATACCGATGGTAAAAACCTGGTCCCGGTTGATTTCAAGCATCTCGTGCCAGATTGCCTCGCGCTCGTCATGATCAGTCGCCACGCGCCATTGTTCCTTTAACTCGACCAGCCTTTGCGCCGCCGCGAGTTCGGCCGGTTCCCCGCTATGTCCGCGTGACTCGTAGTAGGCGCCCCATTGCGACCACTGGTATTGGTATTTCGACGAGGGCGCGAGGTCGGCCGGGTTGTTATCCGCAGTGGGAATACCGTTTTCCAGCCCGGACCAGATAGACATGATGGCGTCACCGGAAAATATCCGGTTGCGGAACACTTCGCGTGTCGAGGGAACGCTGTACAGCTTGATCCCCGCCCTTAACCAGCTATCGTGAATTAACTCGAGCACGTCGGTCTGCTCGGTGCTTTCGCCGGCCGTCTGCACCAGGATCTCCAGCGGCCGTCCATCGGGCAACAGGCGAACACCGCGGCTGTCGCGCTTGCTCAAACCCAGCTGATCGAGCAACGCGTTGGCGCGCTCGAGGTCGAACTCGGCCCAGGCGCTGCGGTAGTCGGGCCGGTACAGCGGGCTGTCCGGCAATACCGTGTTATTGCTTTCCGAGACCAGTCCGAAATAAACCACCTGGTTGATCTCGCGACGGTGTATCGCGAGCGACAGCGCGCGACGAAAGCGCAGGTCCCGCAACAGCTCGCGAAATACCGGATCGTTGGTGTTCAGGTTCGGGTACAGCGCCATCGCCGCGCCCTTCGCTGTCTGCCACAGGCGAACATCGAACGGATTGCGCCGAGCGGCGGTTTTTAAAAAGGTATAGTTATCCATGCGCAGGTAGCGTGCCTGCAGGTCCGCCTCGTTGGCCCCGGTCTTGGCCGGCACCAGCTTGCTCGACGCGATATTGACGAGGATCGCGTCGAGATAGGGCAGCTGGCGGCCATTCGGATCGACCCGGTGGTAATACGGATTGCGCCGGAATATGAAACGCTCCGAGGGTGGGTAAGTCGTATTCATCCACGGCTGTAAAGTCGGCAGATCGGGGTTGGTCGCCTTGTAGGGACGGTCGTGGCTGACGTGCACGCCCATCCAGTTACGCTTTTTCATACCGGTGACCATTTTCTCGAGCTTGCGCGCGTCCTGGTAACGGACATGATACTGGCGCAGGTAATGCGCCGGCTTGTAAATATACAGCGGCCTCGCACCGGCCAGCGCGGGCAGAAAATACGGATTGGACCGTGACCAGCTGTAACGCACGGTATAAAGATCCGGAAACTCGACGCGAGGCCCCTCGCCTTCGACAACGAGTTCCGGTGGCAGTCCTCCGCGCGACAGTTCCGGATTGTTCGCCACGTCTTCCCAGTAATAGCGGAAATCCTCGCTGGTGAACGGGTGGCCATCGGACCAGCGATGCCCGCGACGCAGGCGCAGGGTGAATATCCGGTTATCGATCACTTCGTAGCTTTCCAGCAGGTCGGCCGCGAGCCTGAGATCAGGCGTGTAACCAACCAGTCGCGCATAGCCGTAGATGACGATCTGGCGGATATCTTTCTGCTTGCCCATCAACACGCGCAGTTCCCCACCGTGCACGCCGGGACGCTGATCCGGGCGCAATTCCACGACCTGGTAGTCGCGTGGAAGCCGTTCGTGCACCGGGGGCAGTTCACCGCTCTCGACGCGTGCCTGCAAAGAAGGCGTCTCGATCAGTGCGGCCGCAGCGACCGCGCACCAGGCCGAGTTGAGGAGCAGAATCAGGCAGGCAGCGAGACGTTTCATGCGGCGAGATCGGAAGGCTTACAATCGGCGGCAACGCGCACGAAGTGGCCATCGCCAAGGTCCAGAAACCGGGTCGGGTTAATCCCGTCGATGGTAAACGGGGCGGGCCATTCCGCCGGTTCGGACGCGGTGTTTTCGGTAATATGCGCGAAATCAAGCGGCTGCGACAATTCGGGGTGCGGCACCGCCGATAGCAGGGCCTGGGTATACGGGTGCAGCGGGTTCTCGAACAGACGATCCCGCGGCGCGAGCTCAATCACACGGCCGCGGCACATCACCGCGATACGATTGGCGATGTAGTGAATCACCGCGAGGTTATGCGATATGAACAACAGGGTCAGTCCCAGTTCCTGCTGCAGGTCCTTGAGCAGGTTCAGCACCTGTGCCTGAATCGAAACGTCGAGCGCCGAGACCGGTTCATCGCAAATGATCAGATCAGGTTGTAAGGCCAGCGCCCGGGCGATACCAATGCGCTGTCGCTGGCCCCCGGAAAAACTGTGCGGATAACGACTCAGAAACCTTGGGTCCAGTCCAACCAGACGCATCAGCTCGGTCGCCATCTCGCGCTGATAATCCAGATCGCCCAGCCGGTGCACGATGAGCGGTTCGCGCAGGATGTCGAAGATCGTCATGCGCGGATTCAGCGCGCTGTATGGATCCTGGAAAATGAACTGCATCCTGCGCCTGAAATCAAGCAGGTCATCGCCCTGCAGAGCGCGCACATTGATCGAACGGCGGCCGTCGTTATACAGAATTTCACCCTGGTCTGGCGTAATCGCGTGCATGATGATCTTGCTTAGCGTCGTCTTGCCGCAACCGCTCTCGCCTACCAGGCCGAAACATTCGCCACGCTCGACGTCGAAGGAAACCCGATCGACGGCGAGTAACTCGCTGCTCGTGGATTTAGTCCAGCCGCCCTGGTGCAAATGATAGGTCTTGCTAACCTCGTTGACACGCAGGTGTGGATCGACGCCTGTGGTCGCCAGCTGCGGCGCGCGCTTCCTGATCAGCGCGCCGGTCTCGGAGTGGATCTCGCGCACCGGAACGAGCCGTTCTCCCGGCTCGAGATCGAATCGCGGTACCGCATGCATTAGCGCCTTCAGGTAATCGTGCTGCGGGTTTTCGAACAGCTCCCGCAGCGGACCAGCCTCGACGACCCTGCCGTGATACATCACGACAACCTCGTCGGACATGTTCGCAACGACCCCCAGATCGTGGGTAATCAGCAGCAGGGCCATACCCAGTTCGGCCTGCAATTCCCTGATCAGTTTGAGAATCCGCGCCTGGATGGTGACATCCAGCGCCGTGGTCGGTTCGTCGGCGATGAGCAAGGCCGGGTGGCAAATCATCGCCATCGCTATCATCGCGCGCTGGCGCAGGCCACCGGACAGTTCGAACGGATACATGCGCAGCGCTCGCTTTGGATTCGGGAAACCGACATGCTGTAGCATGGTCTCGGTCAGGCGCATGCCTTCCTCATAACTCGCATCGCGATGCAGAAACAACGCCTCGCTGACCTGATCGCCGATGGTATGTACCGGTGACAGCGACGTCATCGGTTCCTGGAACACGATCGATATACTGCCCCCGCGAATCTGGCGCATCGCGGTACTGTCGGGATCCAGCGTAGCGATGTCGACCTGCTTGCCGGTCTCGGGATTATTGAACAGGATTTCTCCGCGGCTGATCTTCGCATTGCCGGGTAATATGCCCATGATCGCCTGCGAGGTGACCGACTTGCCCGATCCCGATTCGCCCACCAGCGCCACCGTCGCGCCCGGATCGATGCCGAAAGATACGTCGAACAGGGCCGGCACGGGGCTGCCCTGCAGCGAAAACTCGACCGCTAGCTGGTTTACCTCGAGCAAAGCAGGCTGTGGCGCGCCGTCAGCGATGTGACTATCCTCAATTACCTGAAACGGGACCGGACTTTCTAATTCATTTTGCGAGTTATTGTAACTGGTAATAATCTTTGTACCAATCGGCGAAGCGGACCAGGCCCTGCTCGAGAGCGACGGCTGGTTGGTAACCGGTCTCCGCGCTCAGCGCTCCGATATCGGCAAAAGTCTGCTCCACGTCTCCCGGCTGGGCCTCGACGAGCTCCTTGCGCGTGGTTTTTCCGAGAGCCTGTTCGAGCAACTCGATGTAGCGTAACAGTTCGACCGGTTCGCCGCGGCCGATGTTGTAAATCCGCCACGGTGCGCTGCTGCTGGAGGGATCCGGGACAAGCCCCGACCAGTTCGGGTCCGGCGCCGGTATCCGATCGAGACAGCGCAGCACGCCATCGACGATATCGTCGATATAGGTGAAGTCGCGACGATGCCGTCCCTGGTTGAATACGCGAATCGGTTCACCGCGCATAATCGCATCGGCAAACAGGATCGGCGACATGTCCGGTCGGCCCCAGGGACCGTAAACCGTGAAAAACCGCAGCCCGGTAGTCGGAATCCGGTACAGGTGGCTGTAGCTGTGCGCCATCAGTTCATTCGATTTCTTGGTCGCGGCGTACAACGATATGGGATGATCGACGTTATCTTTTTCACTGAAAGGTATTTTCTCGTTAGCGCCGTAAACCGAGCTCGACGACGCATAGACCAGGTGCGCGATGGCCTGCTGCCGGCAGGATTCCAGCAGGTTGCCGAAGCCGACCAGGTTACTGTCGATATACGCCGCCGGGTTTTCCAGCGAATACCGCACTCCGGCCTGCGCCGCCATGTGCAGCACGCCGTCGAACCCGTTCTGCGCGAAGCAGTTGCGCATGGCTTCGGCATCGGCAATATCGATTTCGAGGAAACTGAAATTTGGCGCGGCGTCGAGTCGCGCCAGCCGGGCGCGCTTGAGATTGACAGCATAATAAGCGTTGAGGTTATCGATGCCGACGACCTCGTCGCCGCGCGCACACAACGCCTCGGCCAGCGCACTGCCTATGAATCCGGCCGCGCCGGTAACCAGAACTTTCATCGTTTCGCGTTTTACTCCATCAACCCTGGGGCCGTGCCTGGCGCGTCGCCGGGTAAGACCGGGCGCCGAGCCGCTTGATCGGACCGATGCGATGCACCAACAGCACGATTGCGATCATCGCATAGATGCCGGGTTCGAGATAGTCGGCCTTGGTCAGCCAGAGGAAATGCAGCACGCCGAGCACGATCACGAGGTAGACCAGCTGGTGCAGGGTTTTCCATCTGCGCCCGAGGCGCCGGATCATCGCCTGGTTCGACGTGGCCGCGAGCGGCAGCATACACAGCAAAGCGCTGAAACCGATGGTGATATACGGTCGTTCGACGATATCCTCGAACAATGCGCCGAGATCGAGGCTGTGATCGAACACCAGCCAGATGCTGAAGTGGCAGCAGCAATAGAAAAAAGCCCAAAGCCCGAACAGTCGCCGAAAACGGATCCAGCTGGCCTGTCCGGTCCACTGCCGCAAAGGGCTCATCGCGAGCGTGATCAGGAGTAAACGCAGCGTCCACTGCCCGGTTTCAAAGGTCAGCGTTTCCACCGGGTTGGGACCCAGCTCGTCGTTTACGGCGCCCCACAGCAGGACGGCAAGCGGAAGCAGGCA
>JBFGQE010000082.1:0-10354 GCA_041564355.1 Gammaproteobacteria bacterium
ACCCTGCTCGAAGGCGGCGCGCCGGGCCGCGTCGCTCGCGCAGGCGCATTCGATATCGCCCGTCACCGGGGCGCGGTAGCGAATTTCAGCCTTGCCGATAGCGATGTCCGCATCGAGCCCCTGTTCTTCGAGAATGTGATTGCACAACGCCCAACCGGTCAGCACCGCGAGCGAATACAGGCTTCCGGCGAAGCCGGTACCGTGAATGTTCACGTTCGGCTCCAACGGCGCCGTGACGCGGATGACATCGATATCCAGCGCCGTGATCGTGAATTGCATCGCCTCGCTCAACGGGATCGCGTTGCGGATCTTTTGCTGCAATCGGTCGGCCGCGGTCATATTAATAACCCCGCTTCCGGTCGACGAGATTCAGCAATGCATCACCCGTTTGCAGGCGGCGATAATTTTCCGCGATATCGGCGATGGCGTCGCCGAGATGATAGCCGGACACGTGCGGCGTCAGCTGTACCCGGTCATGCTGCCACAGCGGGTGATCGGCGGGCAGCGGTTCGATCGACATGACGTCGAGCATCGCGCCGGCCAGTCGCCCCGCGTCGAGCGCGGCGATCAATCCCGCCTCGTCGACCAGGTCGCCACGTCCGATATTGATAAAAAAAGCCTCGGCGCGAAACAAGCCGAACAAATCGAAGTCGAACATTGCCCGCGTCTGCGGCGTCGACGGCAATACCGAGACCACGTAGTCGGACACGGCCAGAACGTCGCGCAGGCCCGCCTCGCCGGCATGGCAGACCACTTGTTGCAGGGCTTTCGGGGTTCGACTCCAGCCGACCACGTTGAACCCGTTGTCGACGAAACGACGCGCGACGAGGCCGCCGATGCGGCCCAGACCGAGCACGGCCACCGTGGTCTCGGCGGCGCGGCGCGGCGGGTAGGATACCCACTGCCCGGCTCGCTGCTGCGCATGATAAGCACGCAGGTGACGCTGCTCCTGCAGCACGCAGGCCAGCGCGTACTCGGCCATCTCGTTGCCCGAGGTTTCGGCCTGCAGGCGCGCAATCTGGATTTCGCCCGGCAAGGACTCGTCGGCGAGAATATTGTTCACCCCGGCACCGGTTTTTTGAATCAGCCTCAGGTTCGGGTAGCGCAGGGCTTCGCCGGGATAATAAGAACTAACGGTGAGCATCTCGATTTCTTCGGGATTGCCGGGATCCGCGCCGATGCGAATGTCGGCCCCGGGATAATAGCCGAGCAGATCGGCGCGCAATTGATCGTCCGACATCCAGTCCGGATGCTTGATATCGATGAGCAATGCCATTTCGCTTCGACGCAGATTGAGTCGGCCCATTTAACCACGAAAATCGAGCACGGTAATGGTTTTTCGATTAGGCTTGCTGGATCGACAGGTTTCGAGGACTCTGCATGCATGACATCGAGTTCCACTTCAGGCCGTGAGCACGGTGCTCTGGGCCAACCTGCTCGACGACGGCCGGGTTATCTCGGACGAGCGCGACAAGTCCGCGCTGTACAAGCACAGTAAAAAACTGAACAAGCTGACCGCCAGGCTCGCCGTGAGCAGTTTTCTGTCGGCACAGGATTTCACCGACCTGCAGTTCAACCTGTCCGCAGACGAATTGCCGCGGGGCATCAACTCGACCGATCAACTGATGGCGCAAACCGGCAACTGGATCGCGGCGCAGGACGCCCTGATCATGTTGCAAAAACTGATCGAGCATATCGAAGTCAACCAGGTCAAGTTCGGCCTGTTCAGCGACGACCGCGAGCAGGTGCTGCGGGAACTCGCAGAAAGCCTCGATATGGCGCGCCGCGCGGACCGTGTCAACGGCAGGTTCAACTTTTCCGTGGTGATGTAGCGCGGGAGAATCTGACCATGCAACACGTCTTCTGGCTCCGGCCCGACAGGATCGCGGGGCGCTCCGGCCCCAACCAGGGTCCCTGGCGGCCGCAGCGGCCCGGGGATTTCGAGCGTGCGCTTGCGGTTCTGCTGCGCCCGCTGGCGCTCAGCGCGATCGCTTACGAGCCGTTCGCGATCCGGGTGCTGACCGCGCTGGAACAGGACTAGCGGTTCGGGTTGACGAGGATGGAACCGATCCACCTGATCGTGAACGGACTGTCGCTCGCGTTAATCGTCGTGACGATACTGTGGTGGCGCCTGTACCGCCGGCTCGGGCCGGCTCCGCCGCGCCGGGGCCGCGCCTACCGCCTGCAGCAGCTGCTAATCGTCCTGATTGCCACGCTAACGATCGTGGTCGCGCTACTGATCGTTTTCGCAAGCGACCCGGGAAACCCCGATGATTACCTGTCGGGGCCTTAAGCGGATCGGGTCAAATGATCAGGTCGAGGCGAGCCTGCGGCTCCGCTTCGCCAGCGACGAAATGCAGGGTCACGAGCTCGCGTTGCGCTGCCGGAATCCTGCGGTAAAGCCAGTCCCGATCGTTTAGCGGATGATCGGGCAGGTAAAACTGCGTAGTCAATCGCTCGCGGTTACCCAGCAATACCTTGGCGTGTATGTGCGGCGTCCGGCCCGGGTAAGGCACCGGCTTGATCGTGCGAAAACGGTAGCCGCCATCGGCAGCGGTGATATCGTGACCGAATCCCTGGAACGCCGGGTCGCGTGCCGGGCCGCCGCGGTCACCCCGGTGCAGGTAACGGCCGCGCACGTCGCATTGCCAGATTTCGACGCGCGCGCCGGCCACCGGGTTGCCATTCCGATCGAGCACGCGACCCGCCAGGCGAACGATTTCTCCGCCGGCGCGTTCGACCTCGCCATCGATGCGCACCAGGTCGTTATCGATATCGCCGAAACGCATTTCCGGGGTCGGGTAGAACGGGCCCTCGGAGCCCGGCGGCGTGGTCAACGCCGCGCCTGCAATTCCGCTGACCGGCAAGGTCATCATGCCGAGCAACAGCCTGCGGCGGCGTAAATTGGCTGATTCGTCCATTGTGCTATTCCCGTATCGAAGACCGATGCAATTTTATCTGTTCACAGTAAGATTGAAAGCTGCCGCTAAAGTTCGCCGGTATTTCCGCGACGCCGACTGGCCGGGCAAAGCCATGGCGGCGATCGCATTCCGACATCGAGCCGGGCCGGGAATGCGCTGCGCGCGTTCAGCGAATATTCCAGTGCCGCGTCATTTCGATGTAGAGGAACGACGCGGTCCAGGTGATCAGCACCAGGCCGGTCAGCGATTCGATACCGGTCAGGAAGCGCAGGTGGCCATGCGGTTCGATGTCACCGAAACCCAGCGTGGTGTAGGTCGTAAACGAGAAGTACCCGCTGGCGAGCAAGCTGCCGTCGAAATTACCGTCCAGGTAACCCCAGTCGTCATGCTTGTGCATCACGTAGTAGGCCACGCCGAAGATCCAGATTTCGAGCGAATGCGCGATCAGTGCGCCGAATACACCGGTCAGGATACGCACCCGGTGCCTGATATGCAGTCGCGGAATCAGGCGGGTCACCTGATACAGGAACTCGTAATGAATCACCACGCATAGCGAAACGACGAAACAATTAATCAAAAATACGGCTAGCACGAGCCTCGCGGTCCCTGTTTTCAATCAATCTCGCGCCGAATACTAGCCAATCTGGAAGCGGCGGCAATTGATGTCGCGCAATTTCGGGGTTTTCATTTGCGAGACAATTTAATTGTGCGACAATCTTTCTTTTGTCAGACAAATTAAGATCGATGAGCAATCCTGACCTGATGGCGAGCCTGCAGGCAAGTTTTATCGGCCGCGATACCGAGTACCCGACCGTCGACGGCAAGCGCGGACCGCGTATCTACCTCGACTCTGCCGCCTCGACCCTGATGATGGCGCCGGCTTACGACGTCGGCCACGAATTCCTCGAACATTACGCGAGCACGCATTCCGATCTGCATTACGCCGCGCGCGGCGCATCTCATGCGTTTGAGTGGGCGCACCAGCGCGTGCTCGAGTTCGTCAACGCCAGCGCGGAAAATTACTGCACTTTTTTCGCCGGCAGCGGCGCAACCGCGGGTTTTAACCGCATGGCCGCGAGCCTGTCGCGCGCCCGACCCGAACGCGAGATCGTGCTGGTCTCGGAAATGGAGCATCATTCCAACGACCTGCCGCACCGCCACCATACTTCACGCGTCATTCACGTGCCCTGCCTTGGCGAGTTCGAGCGTTACGGGGCGCTGGATATGGATCGCCTGCGCGAAATCATCGACGAGCACGGCGACAAGATCAATTACATCGCGGTTACCGGCGCGAGCAACGTATCTGGCGCAATCACGCCGCTGGCCGAGGTAGCGAGCCTCGTACACGCGGTGGGCGCCTACCTGATCGTCGACGCGTCGCAAATGATCGCGCATGCTCCGGTCAGCATGGATGACGCCGATATCGACGTGCTCGTGTTTTCCGGGCACAAAATATATGCGCCGGGATCTCCGGGCGCGGTGATCGCGAAAAAAGACCTGCTCAACCAGATCGCGCCGGCTGAGCTCGGCGGTGGCATGGTCGACGACGTCTACATCGAACAATACATGCCTACCGCGACGCTGCCCGACCGCGAAGAGGCGGGTACGCCAAACATCGTCGGCGCGATTACGCTCGGCGCGGTGCTGGACCTGTTGACCCGGCTCGGCATGGACAAGGTCCGGGAAAAGGAAATCGCGTTGATCGATCATACCTGGAAAGGGCTGTCCGCAATCGACGGCGTGACCCTTTACGGACCGGACCCGGCCGAGGTGCCGCGCACCGGTACAATCGCGTTCAACATCAAGGGTTTCGACCACGGCTTGACCGCTGCCGCGTTGAACGATTATCACAACGTGCAGGTGCGCAACGGCTGCTTCTGCGCGCACCCCTACGTGCGCGAGCTGTTGAAAAAGGAGCTGTGGGAAATGGATATCGATCCCGACGCGCCGAACGCCGAAGCCGATGTCGAGCGCAAGCGCGGCATGGCGCGGGCCAGCCTCGGCCTGTACACGACCCGTGCCGATATCGACGCGCTGATCGAGGCGGTGCGGGACCTGGCCGGCCGGCGCGAGGAAATCAAGGCGCTATACGAACCGATCGGGACCAATGGTTACCGCCACAAGCAGTTCGCCCCCGACTCCTCCGATATTTTTGACCCGGAACGGTTACTCCAGCGTTTTCTCGAGCATCCGCTGCAGAATACCGCGGGGTAACTGATTTATATCCATCGGTCGGCTCCTGGAGCTGCCGTCGCCCCATTCCCGCTGGAGATCGCCCGGTGGCGCGTTGACGACCGCCTCCTCCCGCGGCTCAGGCCCCCGATTTTGAGCCCGACCAGGCGCGCGTAAGCCATCCGCCTTAATCGGTTTCGATTACCCCGCAAGCCTGCCCTGTCGGCCCGCGGGCCATGCCCGCGAATGATTTAGCTGTCTTCGTCGGTCAGAGCGTGCAGCGACGCGGCCCGGTGCTTCGTGCGCAGATCAAACCTGTTTCGCCTGCTGATCGAAGAATGACGCGGTGGTTGGCAATTGTGGTAGCGGGATATCGAATGCCGTGCTGCGCATCCGTCCCGATTCGACGCCGCGCACGATTTCGCCCTGGTGCCGGTTGGCTACCGGGTTCGGCGAACAGGGCACCGCGTCATCCGCCGCGTAAACCACGATGAACAGCGTGCGCGGATGCGCCGACCGATTTGCCGCGGACCCGTGCAGCAGGCGCGTATGCATCAGGCATACCGACCCGGCCCGGCCGGTGCAGCTTAGCGCCGTGTCGGAACAGTCCCGCGCGACCGCTTCGTCTACCGCGCCGACAAACGCGCCGTCGTGCCAGAGATCATAAATTTCGCCCCGATGCGAGCCCGGCACGACCTGCAGCGGTCCGTTAGCCTCGGTCACGTCGTCGAGCATCAACAGCGCGGTCACCAGGTCGTCGTTGCTGTGCGGCGTGAAGGGGAAGTCCTGGTGCCACTTGACCGCGGTCGCGGCGCCCGGCAGCTTGGAATTGATCTTGCTGTGGTGATAGCGCAGGTTCGGCCCGATCAACTCGGCGACGGCATCGGTCATCCGGCTATCGCGCATGACTTCGTAATAAGCATCGGAGATATCGGTCGGCGCATTGACCCGGCGCAGCGCCGGTTGCGCGGCACTGTGCCCGGGTTCGAGATCGAAGCGCGCGCGGCCGTCGACGGTTTCGCCGTATGCCTGCGCGTGCGCCCGGCTTTCCTCAACCCAGTCGGCAAACTGTTCGCGCAACGCCTGCAGCTGCACGCCGCTCACCGCGGCGTCGAGTAGCAGGTAACCGTGCTGGTGAAAAAACGCCTGTTGGCTGGAAGATAACACGCCCATGCCGATGAATGCCGAAACGCGCAATATAGCCGAAGCCGAAATGAAATAAAATCCGCAGCCTCAGGCAACACCGATGCCAACCGGGTCCCGGCGACGATTGACAGCAGTCCGTTTCGGCTTTACTAATGGGATTTTTAGCGCGGATAATCCGATGACCCTGAAATCTACCGCCGACAAGGGCTTGCAGACGCTGGCGATTCACGCCGGCGAAAAACCCGATTCCACGAGTGGCGCATCGACGCCGAGCCTGGTCATGTCCAGCACCTATGTCGTCGACGAGGAGATCAGCTTTTCCGCCAACAACATGACCGCGGATACCCCGTTCGTCTACACCCGCTGGGATAATCCGACCACGCGCCAGCTCGAGCAAAAGCTCGCCGCGCTCGAGGGCGCCGAAGCCGGCATTGCGTTCGCCACGGGCATGGCGGCAAGCGTCGCGGTCCTGCTCGCGCATCTGAGCCAGGGCGATCACCTCGTCATCAGCAACACCAATTATCCCGGCACCGCGGAATTCGTCCGCGACACGCTGACGCGGCTCGGCGTCGAGGTCAGCCCGATCGATACCTCGGAGCTGGACAATATCCGCGCCGCGATGCGCGACCAGACGCGCATGGTCTGGATCGAAACCCCCTCCAACCCGCTGTTGCGCATATCGGATATTCGCGGCGCGGCGGAGATCGCGCATGCCGCCGGAGCGCTGCTGGTGGTCGACGCAACCTTCGCCTCGCCGGTCGCCACCCGTCCGCTCGCGTTCGGCGCCGACCTGGTCGTGCATTCTCTGACCAAGTACATCGGCGGCCATGGCGACGCGATGGGCGGCGCGATCTGTGGCCGCCAGGAACTGATCGGGCCGCTGCGCGGCGAAGCGCTGGTGCACTACGGCGGCGTGATCAGTCCGTTCAACGCGTGGCTGATCATGCGCGGCATGGCGACCCTGCCGCTGCGCATGCGCTGTCACGAGCAGAACGCGCTGGCGCTGGCGACTTTTCTCGAAAATCATCCGCGCGTCGAGATGCTGCGCTATCCGGGTCTCGCGTCGCATCCGCAGCACGACCTGGCGCGCGCGCAAATGGATAATTTCTCCGGGATGATCTGTTTTCGCACGCAGGCGCCCAAGGCCGTCGCCGCGCGCATGATGCGCGGGCTCGAGATCATCCATTACGCGGTATCCCTGGGGCACCACCGCAGCCTGATCTACCTGATGCAAACCAGTGACCTGGTCGAGTCGTCGTATCGGCTCGAAGGCGAAGAACTCGAGCGCTACCGCGAGGTTGCGGGCGACGGCGTGTTCCGCTTTTCGGTCGGCCTCGAAGACGCCGACGACCTGGTCGCGGACCTGGAAGCCGTGCTGGGATGAGTTCCGGCCAGGCCGATATTTCGAACAGCGCGCGCCAGCTCTACGCGATGTTGCGCAACCTGGATACAGTGCTTCCGCAACTCGCTGCGCTGGCCGAGCACCGCGCCGGCGTGCGCGCCGGGTTCGACGCCTACGTGCGCCGCGCGCTGGACGGCTTCGATGGCAGCGTAGATGAAATCGAAATGGATGGCATTCCCTGCCGCCAACTGACCCCGGCCGGCTGGGACGGCGAAACCGGCCTGTGCATTCAGTACGCCTATGGCGGCGGATTCATTAGCGGCTCGACCTACGAGGACCAGATCATCGCCGCGCCCCTGGCTCGATATTGCGGCGCGCGCGTGGTCATGCTCGAATACGACCTGTCGCCAGAGCGCCCCTATCCCGCGCCCCAGCGCCAGATGCGTACCCTTTACCCGGCACTGCTCGACGCCTACGGCGCCGCTCGGCTCGTCGTCTGCGGCGAATCCGCGGGCGGTAATCTCGCGCTCGGGTTGTTGCAGCATCTGCGTGATACGAAACTGGCTCGGCCGCTTTGCGCGGTGCTGCTGTCGCCCTGGTGTGACCTGGCGAATCGCGGAGACAGCCACGCGTTCAACGAGGGTCGCGATCCGACTTTGACCAATGCCTACGTCCGTCTTGCCAGCGAATGGCACGCACAACAAACCCCGCTCGATGACCCCGGCATCTCCCCGCTCTACGGCGCAATGCACGACTTGCCGCCGGTCATGTTAACAACCGGGTCGAGCGACCTGTTGCTGAGCCAGTGCCTGCGGCTTGCGCGCCGCTTGCACGGTGCCGGGGTCGCCTGCGACCTCAGGGTGTGGGAGGGTATGTGGCACGTTTTCGAGTTCTACCCGATCGCCGAAGCCGACCGATCGCTGCGCGAAATCGGGGCATTCGTTCGCGCTCACAGCGCGGCGTAGAGTTCCCGGTTCACCCGGATATAACCGTCGCCGCGATGGGTGACCCGTTGCCCCGTCCAGGCATGCAGCGCGGGCAGCGCGTGAAACGGGATCGACGCAAGCTGGTGATGCTCGGCGTGATAGCACATGTTCCAGCAGAGAAAACTTAGCGCCGGCGTGGTATAGGTCGTGCGTGAATTTTGCAGCATGTTGTCGCTGAAATCACAACCCTGGTGCTCGGCGAGCAGGAACAGGCGCAGCAGGGGTTGGGTCAGCAACAGCGGCAGGATCCAGTACCACCAGATTAGCGCGCTGGAAAACAGGATGCTGAGACAAATCAGCAACGCGTAACCCGCGAGGTGAATGCGCGCCTCGAGGATAATCGGGTTACGCCTGGATTCGTCGATAAACGCCTCGTCGACGAAGCCGCGCGCATGCCTGACGATCAGGCTGGCGTTTTCGCGCCAGAACGGCAGGCCGGAAACATGCCACCAGTAGCTTGCCCGGTCGAGTGGTTTCCGCCCCGCCAGTTCCGGATCGTGTGCGCGGTCGCGCGTATGCCGGTGGTGAGCGTAATGAAACGCGCGAAAGTAGCGCGGCGGCAGCAGCAGGATAAAGCCGATCGGCGCCGCGACGAAGTCGTTCAGCCAGCGCGTTTTGAACGCCGTGTAATGGATGGTTTCGTGCAGCGGCGCGAACAGGAAAGTCAGTACCGCGCCGTAAAGCAACAAAGCGGGCAGCAGCCACGGGCCGTGGCTGGCCCGCAGCAGGAACGCGGCCAGCAGCAAGAACACGAGATGCGCAGCCAGCTGCGCGAGGCCTTTTGCGTCCGAACGTCGCGACAACCGTTGCAGCACGTCCGCGGGTAGCTCAAAGGTGTCCTGTTTGCTCATGCCAGTGGGTAGGTCTCGATGACCTCGTATTTTACGCCATTTTCGACCGCGCGCGATTCGATCAACGCGAACTCGTCGACCGGCCAGGCAAGCGGTTCGAACTCCGGCATCGCGGGCAGATGCGCGAGTTTTCGGGCGAAGGAAACGTGCGGTCGGAAAGGTCGTTTTTCCGGCCGGTAATCGCAGGATTTGAGCGCACGGCCGAGAGAGTCGTGCAGCCGCATTAGCGCGGCAGGCGTTTCGCCGCAACCGAGCCAGCCGATGCGCGGTCTGGCGAAGAATCCGGCCCGATCGATCACGAGTTCGAAAACCTCGCTGCGCACGTCGTCGGCGGCCGTACGCAGGCAGTCGCGCTCGGCCCAGGTGACATCGCCGACGAAATGAAGCGTCAAATGCAGATTGTATTCCGGAACGCGACGTGCCGGCCGCCTGAGCGGAACGCCGGCGGCGATCCGCGCAAGCCGGGCGCGCACCGCATCGCTCGGCCACAGTGCAAAAAAAATCCGCGTATCCTTTTTGTCCCTCAAATCAATCCTCGAGATCTTCTTTCACGCGGAGGACGCAGCGTGTTTCGTTTGCTTGCGCGCGCATCTGCCGCTGTTCATTCCGATTCGCCGAGTCAACTTCATTGCGGTTCGATATTCCCCGAAGGTTTCGTTTGCGCAGGCCAGCACCCGTTTCTGCAGAACACGGAATATCCCCCGCGAACTCTGCGCCCCTGCGTGAAACAAAATCTCGATTGTCACAACATTCATCGCTTTAGCGAATGGGAATGTCGGGAACCCAGACGTAGCCGTCGTCGTCAACGATATGCGCCTCGCGCAGGCCGTGCGCGGGCTGGTCGCGCGGGCCGTCGAGCACGGTGAAGCCGTGTTTGCGCGCGCGTTCGACCGCGCCGTCAGGATCGCAGCCGTGCAAACGGAGCTCGACGCCGGC
>JBFGQE010000083.1:0-10325 GCA_041564355.1 Gammaproteobacteria bacterium
GATACGCCGCCGGTCGAGATTGCGATCTGCAGCGGGCTGCGATCGATCATTGCAGGCACGATAAAACTGCACAGAGCGGGGTTATCCACGACGTTGACCGGTATGGTGCGCGCCTGGGCGAGCCGGGATACCTCGGCATTGACCTCGTTGTCGTCGGTTGCCGCGATCACGCAAACCGCGTCATCGAGATCCTGCGCTTCGAATTTTCGCTCGATTATTTCGAGGCCCGAGAATTGCGCCAGTTCGCGCAGCCGCGCGCCGATTTCTGGCGCAACCACGCGCAACCTGGCCCCGGCCTTGAGCAACAGTTCCGCCTTGCGTGCGGCGATACCGCCGGCGCCGACGAGCAGGCATGGCTGTCCATCGATGCGATAAAAAAAAGGTAGAAAATTCATCCTGCGATCGGCCCCCGGGTTGTCATTATAGAGCGTCAGGCCACGCCGCCATATATTTCGATGGGGGTAAAAAAAGCCCGCTCGCGCGGGCTTTGGCAAGTACCAGAGGAGGAGTTACTGGTGTTTCTGCCGATAATTTTCGATCGCCGCGGCAATCGCGTCTTCGGCGAGTACCGAGCAGTGAATCTTGACCGGCGGCAGGGCCAGCTCTTCGGCGATATGCGTGTTCTTGATTTCCGCTGCTTCGTCGAGACTCTTGCCCTTGACCCACTCGGTTACCAGCGAACTCGACGCTATCGCCGAACCGCAACCGTAGGTCTTGAATCGAGCGTCCTCGATAATGCCGTCGTCGCCGACCTTGATCTGCAGCTTCATCACGTCGCCACAGGCAGGCGCGCCCACCATTCCGGTACCCACGGACTCGTCGTCCTCGAGTACGCCGACGTTGCGCGGATTCTCGTAATGATCGAGTACTTTTTCACTGTAAGCCATTTTACACCTCTAAATGCAGCGCCTAGTGCGCCGCCCATTCAATAGAATTCAAATCTATGCCGTCCTTGTACATATCCCAAAGTGGGGACAGTGCACGTAGTTTTTCAACCGCCTTGCGCACGAGATCGATCGTGTAATCGATTTCCTCGAGCGTGGTATAACGACCGACGGTGAAACGGATAGAGCTATGCGCGAGTTCATCGTTCCGGCCCAGCGCGCGCAGCACGTAGGACGGCTCCAGGCTTGCCGATGTACAGGCGGAACCGGAGGATACCGCGAGGTCGCGCAACGCCATGATCAGCGACTCGCCCTCGACGAAATTGAAACTGATATTCAGCAACCCGGCGACGCGATGCTCCATATCGCCGTTGACGTAAACCTCTTCCAGGTCCTTCAGGCCGTCGTAGAGCCGATCGCGCAGCATGCGGATACGTTCGCTCTCGGTCGCCATTTCCTCGCGCGCAATGCGAAAAGCTTCACCCATGCCGACGATCTGGTGGGTCGCCAGCGTACCGGAACGCAGGCCGCGCTCGTGGCCGCCGCCGTGCATCTGCGCTTCGAGGCGGACGCGGGGCTTGCGCCTGACGTAGAGTGCACCGATACCCTTGGGGCCGTAAATCTTGTGCGCGCTAAACGACATCAGGTCGACCTTGAGCTTCTCCAGGTCGATCTCGACCTTGCCCGCCGACTGGGCCGCGTCGACGTGGAAGATGATCCGGTTTTCGCGCGCGATCTCGCCGATCGCCTCGATGTCCTGGATCACGCCGATCTCGTTGTTGACATGCATGACCGAGATCACGGTCGTCTTCTCGTTAATTGCGGCTTTCAATTTATCCAGATCGATCAGGCCATTGGGCTCGGGGTCGAGGTAGGTAACTTCGAATCCCTCGCGCTCGAGCTGCCGGCAGGTATCGAGCACCGCCTTGTGTTCAGTCTTGACCGTGATGATGTGATTGCCTTTCTTCTGGTAGAAATGCGCGGCGCCCTTGATCGCCAGGTTGTCGGATTCGGTCGCGCCGCTGGTCCAGACGATTTCCCGCGGATCCGCGTTGATCAGGTCGGCGACATGCTGGCGCGCCTCGTCGACCGCCTGCTCGGCTTTCCAGCCGAACTGGTGGCTGCGCGAAGCCGGATTGCCGAACGCGCCGTCGATGGTCAGAAATTCCGCCATCTTTGCGGCAACGCGGTGGTCGATCGGCGTGGTCGCGGCATAATCGAGGTAGATCGGTAACTTTACATCACTCACTTGGTTTCTCCAGACAATCAGGCCATCGCTTGCGGACGATTGATGAAGCGCCCGTACTGCCGGTCCTGCTTTTTCACTAATTCGTTAATTTCAGGTCGGTTGACGTACTGGTCGAGCTTGATCCCGCTGAGAAAACGGTACAGGTTGCAGGAAAGTTCGAACCAGAGCTGGTGCGTCAGGCAGGTTTCTCCGCGCGAGCAGTTGCCGCGGCCGCCACACTTGGTCATATCCAGTTTCTCATCGACCGACTGGATGATATCGGCTACCGAGATCTCGCTCGCCGGACGCGCCAGGCGATAACCGCCGCCAGGACCGCGCACGCCCTCGACCAGTCCACCCTTGCGCAGCTTGGCAAACAGTTGCTCGAGGTAAGACAATGAAATGCCCTGGCACTGGGAGATGTCGGCCAGCGTCACCGGCCCAACGTCGTTATGCAGCGCGATGTCCATCATCGCCGTGACCGCGTAACGTCCCTTGGTTGATAAACGCATGGAAAAGTTAATTCCTGACTAAATTAGTCAGGAATTTAATCGATGACCGCGACAAGGTCAAGATGTATTGCGGGAATCCCGCTATTGAATTTCTAAAACAATTTAATAGATACAAACAATACTTTTTATATCAATAACTTATCGTTTATTTGTAAAGTTATTTATTACTAACCTTCAGGTGCTGCATCGGCTGAAAATAATGCCCCTGGTAATGACAATAGCCCAGCCACTTGTAGAGAAAACGATTCATCAGCCATTTTTGCTCGATCAGATCCGCGAGATAAAGCGGGCCGCGGCTGCGGGACTGGAAATGCTGGACTTCGACCACCCGGGCGTCGTGGTAAACCTTGAGATGCAGGTCCGGCTCGAACAATTCATTGCTATCTTCCACGAATCGGTAAGTCAGGCGCAACATGGTCGTATAGCGGCAGCGCTCGGTGACCGTGAGGTACAGATCGAGGTGATCCGGCACTACCGAAATCATCTCGTCGGCGACCTGCAGATCGGGTACCAGGTTGCGCAGGCGCAGATAGTTTTGCTCGTAGAGTTCCATCAGGCCGGCAAAGCTGCGCGCGTTGGCGTGGCGGCCACGACGGACCGGTGCGAGATCAAGCAACACGCGCGGCCTCCATCTGGCGCAAAGTGAAGCGACAGTCGTGATATCTCTGCGGCGAATCGAAGCGGTTCGGTGTCAACAAAATCGTCCTGGTTTTTCGTGAATCGTTAAGCTTAAGAATAGCAAACCAACGGGTCGGGTAAACCTTGTATTTCGTGAAAAAATATGGTTGTCCGGACTGCTCCAATGCGATTCTCGAGCCTTGCGCATCGAGCGTCAGCAAGCACTCCCGCGCGCGCAGCCAGGCCCTGGCATCGTACAGCGCGAACAGGCCGCACAGCGACGCGGCACAGCCACCGAGCCACCCCGGCTCGAGCCAGGCGAGCACGACGAGCGCGCAGCACAGATAAAACAGCAGCGACCCCAGCAGTTGCGCTTTCGATTGATGCAGCGGATATAGTTCCAGCCTACTCTCCCTGTTTGCCGCGGCCCGAGTGTTCGCGTAACGATCGTAACAGTCGTGCGAGATCGGGATCCTCGCATTCGCTGCGTCCCAGCAGCAGATCGAACAGTTCCGGGTCGGTCAGCTCGAGTAACCGCCTGAACCGCTCCTGTTCGCTTGCCGATGCGCCCGGGTAATCCTGTTCGAGGTATCGGCTCATGACCACGTCGAGTTCTTTCATGCCGCGACGGCATAACCAGCGTAAGCGCGACAGCTCGGACATGGTCGTTTACATCTTGCGCTGGACCATGAGTTTTTTGGTCTCCGAGATCGCTTTCGCCGGATTCAGCCCCTTCGGGCACACCTTGGCACAGTTCATGATCGTGTGGCAGCGATACAGCTTGAACGGGTCTTCCAGCGCGTCGAGTCGTTCGCCGGTTGCCTCGTCGCGACTATCGACGATCCAGCGGTAGGCCGCCAGCAGCGTCGCCGGGCCGAGGTAGCGATCGCTGTTCCACCAGTAGCTCGGGCAACTGGTCGAGCAGCAGGCGCACAGAATGCACTCGTACAGGCCGTCGAGTTTCTCACGGTCCTCGCGCGACTGCAGGCGCTCGCGATCCGGCGGCGTAGCCGAATCGGTTTTCATCCAGGGTTCGACCGACGCGAGTTGCGCGTAAAAGTTGGTCAGGTCCGAGACCAGGTCCTTGACCACCGGCTGATGCGGCAACGGGTAGATCTTGACGTCGCCCTTGATATCCGAGATCGACGTGGTGCAGGCCAGCGCATTGACCCCGTCGATGTTCATCGAGCAGGAGCCGCAGATGCCTTCCCGGCAGGAGCGTCGCAGCGACAGCGTCGCGTCCATCTCCGACTTGATCTTGATCAGCGCGTCGAGCACCATCGGGCCGCAGTTATCGAGATCGACCTCGAAGGTATCGGTACGCGGATTTTCGCCGCTGTCCGGGTCGTAACGGTAGACAACGAAGCGCCGTATGTTCTTCGCGCCGTCGGGCGCCTTGAATTGCTTGCCCGGCTTAATCACGGAATTGGCGGGCAACGTAAACTCGGCCATTTGTGTTAAATCCTCAAGCTGCTAGTAGACCCGCTTTTTCGGCGGGATGACCTCACACTCGTCGCTGAGCGTAAACATGTGCACCGGGCGATAATCGAAACTAACCCTGCCCTGGTCGTCGATCCAGGAGAGCGTATGTTTCATCCAGTTTTCGTCGTCGCGCTCGGTGTAGTCTTCGCGCGCGTGCCCGCCCCGGCTCTCGGTACGGTTCAACGCGCTCTGCACCGTTGCCTGGGCCTGCAGCAAAAGATTTTCCAGCTCCAGGGTTTCGACCAGGTCCGTGTTCCAGATCAGGCTGCGATCGGAAACGTCGACGTCGGCGAAGCTTGCGAAGACCTCGTTCAATTCCTTGACCCCCAGCTCCATGGTCTCGCCGGTGCGGAACACCGCGGCGTATTTCTGCATCGCGCGCTGCATGCGGTCGCGAATTTTCGCGGTCGGTGAGCCGCCGGACCCGTTACGCAGCCGGTCGAAGCGATCGAAGATCGGGTCGCAGCAATCCTCGGGCAGCGGCCTGTGCGAGGCGCCCTTGTCAATGGTCTCGGCCGCACGCAAGGCCGCGGCGCGGCCGAACACAACGATATCGAGCAGCGAATTGGAGCCGAGGCGGTTCGCGCCGTGCACCGATACGCAGGCGGCTTCGCCAATTGCCATCAAGCCGCGCACCACCGAATCGGGATCGCCATCCTTCAGCGTGACGACTTCGCCATGGTAGTTGGTCGGGATGCCGCCCATGTTGTAATGCACCGTCGGCAGCACCGGAATCGGCTCGCGGGTCACATCGACGCCGGCAAAGATCTCCGCCGATTCCGAAATGCCCGGCAGGCGTTCATGGATGACCTCGGCACCGAGATGCTCGAGGTGGAGGTGTATGTGGTCGCCGTGTTCGCCGACACCGCGCCCCTCGTTGATTTCCATCGTCATCGAGCGACTCACCACGTCGCGCGATGCGAGATCCTTCGCGTTCGGCGCGTAACGCTCCATAAAGCGTTCGCCCTCGGAATTGGTCAGGTAACCGCCCTCGCCGCGCACGCCCTCGGTGATCAACACGCCCGCGCCGTAGATGCCGGTCGGATGGAACTGCACGAACTCCATATCCTGCAGCGGCAGTCCCGCGCGCGCGACCATGCCGCCGCCATCGCCGGTGCAGGTGTGCGCCGAAGTCGCCGAGAAATAGGCGCGACCGTAGCCGCCGGTGGCAAGCACCACGGTATGTGCGCGGAACCGGTGCATTTCTCCGGTGGCGAGATCCCAGGCAACCACGCCGCGACAGACACCGCCGTCCATGATCAGATCGATGGCAAAATACTCGATGTAAAACTCGGCCTTATGCTTGAGCGACTGCTGGTACAGCGTGTGCAGGATCGCGTGCCCGGTGCGGTCCGCCGCAGCGCAGGTGCGCTGCGCGGTACCCTCGCCGAAATTCGTCGTCATGCCGCCGAACGGGCGCTGGTATATCTTGCCTTCCTCGGTACGCGAAAACGGCACGCCGTAATGTTCGAGTTCGATCACTGCGGGCACCGCTTCGCGGCACATGTATTCGATCGCATCCTGGTCGCCGAGCCAGTCCGACCCCTTGATGGTGTCGTACATGTGCCATTGCCAGGTATCCGGACCCATGTTGCCGAGCGAAGCACTCATACCACCCTGCGCCGCAACCGTGTGGCTGCGGGTCGGGAAGACCTTGGTGATGCAGGCCGTGGTCAGTCCGGCCGCGGCCATGCCCAGTGTGGCCCGCAGGCCGGCGCCGCCGGCGCCGACGATAACCACGTCATAGGCGTGATCGATCAACTTGTATTCACTGGCCATGGACTCAGGCCCCAAACGATATTTTTAGCACGGATACCACACCTACGGCGCCGAACAGCAAGCAGATCAGGTTCGAAATCAATAAAGTCACCATGCGTCGCGAGTGGCTCGATACGTAGTCCTCGATGACGATCTGCAGGCCGAGCTTGGCATGATAAAAAGTCACGATCACCAGCAGCACCAGGCCGACGGTGGCTATCGGCTGCTGAATCCAGGCCACCAGCGTGGCATGTTCGACCGGCAGCGCGGCGAGACTGAAGCCGAGCCAGAGTATCAGCGGGATCAGCAACAGTGCGGTCAGCCGCTGGTGCCAGAAATGGTGCGTGCCGTCTTTGGCCGAACCGAGCCCGCGGGCCCGTGACAGCGGCGTTCTGAGATCCTTCATGGCGCGCCCGTCCCCGCGACCACCCAGGTCGCAACGGTTAGCAGGATCGCGACCACGATCGCAAGCTTGGCGGTAAAATCGACCACCGGCAGGTCGAAACCGTATCCGGCGTCCCAGAACAGGTGGCGCACGCCGTTGCAAAAATGCAGGTAGAGCGCGAACACGAGGCCGGCGAGAAACACCTGGCCATACCAGGCTCCGAAGTGCGGCAGCATCAAGTTGTAATAATCGACGTCGTAGGCCGCGGCCGCGAGGACCCAGACCAGCATTACGCTGCCGATGGCAAGAATGACGCCGGTGATGCGATGCGTAATCGACAGCAGCGCGGTCAGCGGCAGGCGATAGACCTGCAGGTGCGGCGACGTCGGATGCTTGCTAGAGGACATCGGTTTCCCTTGGATTAAGCGTTAAAGTTCAGACGGGTCTCGACCGCGTCAGAAATCGATACACCTGCCGTTTTTCTCCCAGTCGCCGTAGCGCGTCGGTTCCTTGCCTTTCGGCCCGCCGACTTCTTTAGGCTGCTGGTCAGGCCTGGTTTCCGTGGCCTCCTCTTCTCCGCTCTCCGCGGAGCTATCTGGTGATTTCTGCTTGGTCATTCAACCCCATTCCGATCATTTTTTTCTGCGCCGATTCTAACACAGTAAGTATCGCAGACGACCAGAAAACGCACCGGCTGTCGGCCAGCCGCGCGTTTTTTACCGAATCGGGAGGAAAGCTACTGTCCGAGCAGTTGCGGGATCAGCTGCTGGTAGGGTACGTAACCGCTGAACGCGGCGCCGCTCGAAGAAAACAGCGCCGGGGTGCCGGTTACGCCGATGCGATTACCGAGCGCGTAACCCTGTTCGAGGTAGGCCGCGTCGGCGCAAACTTCCCCGGCCGAGGTCAGTTCGCCCGCGACCGAGCCCTTGGCGATACTCATCGCTTCGAGCTTGTCGTCGGCGCACCAGACTTTTTGCATATCGCGATAGCCCGGACCGCGCTGTCCGCCTCGCGGCTAGGGATAGTAATGCACCGAAATGCCGGCTTCCTGCAGGAACTTGACCTCCTTGTGCAGCATCTGGCAATAGGCGCAGCTGGTGTCGGTAAACACGTTGAGCACCGCCTTCTCTTCTTCGACCGCGGGAAAAATGATCTGTTTTTCTTCACCGAAGGTGGCAAGCTCCTCGACCACGAGCTCGCGTCGGCTCAGTTCGGTCAGATTACGCGCCAGTTTCAGGTCGACGAGATCGCCGATGAACACGTAACGGCCTCCCTCGATAAGATAGGCGAACTTGTTGCCGAAGCGGGTCTGCTAGACACCGTCGACGCCGGTCTCGGTGGCGGGTTCGACCGCGTCGGTGCCGAGACGTAATTTGAGCAGGCGAGTCAGTTCCCCCGCCTCGTCATCGGCGGCAAACGCGGGGGCGCCAGGCAGGATTAAAATGATGCTGGCGACAAGCGCCTTGCGAATCTGGGTCAACATTGCTGCACCGCTAAGAATAAGTTGTTCGATTAGTCCAACTATGGGCCATTAAGTTCGATTTTGCCATATCAGAGTGCGATTATTCGCCGGCATCTCGATGTCCTGCAGCAGCTGCAGGCCGGCTTCGCGCGCGAGTCCGTCGAGCCAGTCGAAATCGCGGATTCCACTCTCCGGATCGCGTGCGCGCAGAAACTGGTCGAATTGAGCGTTGCTGGCCGACGTGTAGCGGCCGCCGTAATTGAAGGGTCCGTAAACGGCGAGCACTCCGTCCGGTCGCAGTACGCGGCCGGCACCCTCGATGCTCGCGGCGACCGCGGGCGGATGCATGATGTGAAAGCAGTTTGCGCTAAAAACCATGTCGAAAAAAGCTTCGGGCCACGCAGAACAAACGTCCAGCTCCAGCGGCGCGGGCAGATTGTCGAGGCCCGAGTCCTCGATCCAGGCCCTGATCCCGGGAAGGTTCTCGGCCCGGTCCGAGGTCTGCCAGACGATTCCCGGCAGGCGACCGGCAAAATACACCGCGTGCTGACCGGTGCCGCTGCCGATTTCGAGAATTTCACCGCGTAGCCAGGGTGCGATCGCGTCGAAGATAACCTGCTTGTTCTGCTCGCAGGCTTCGGCAAACGGCAAGGTCACGATTTCGCCTCGCGATTTCGTTTACGCAGTTCGCGCAGTTTTTCCGCGATGCGAATTTCAAGGCCGCGCTCGACCGGTTCGTAGTAATGTCGCGGCGCGAGCCCGTCCGGAAAATAGTTCTCCCCCGCGGCAAACCCGTCGTCCTCGTCATGCGCGTAGCGATAGCCCTCGGCGTAGCCCTGCTCCTGCATCAGCCGGGTCGGCGCGTTGCGTAAATGCAGCGGCACCTCGAGGCTCCCGGATTGTCGCGCATCCTCCATGGCCGCGGCATAAGCCTTGTACAGCGCGTTGCTTTTCGCCGCGCAGGCGAGATAAACCACGCCCTGCGCGAGCGCCAGCTCGCCCTCCGGGCTGCCGAGGCGTTCGTAAGTTTGCCAGCCCTGCAGGCAAAGCTCGAGCGCGCGCGGGTCGGCAATACCGATATCCTCGACCGCCATGCGCAGGAGGCGTCGCGCGATGTAGGCCGGGTCGCAGCCGCCGTCGATCATGCGGCAAAACCAGTACAGCGCGGCGTCCGGGTCGGAGCCGCGCACGGACTTGTGTAGTGCCGAGATCTGCTCGTAAAACAGGTCGCCGCCCTTGTCGAATCGGCGCAAACCCTGGGCCGTGATTTCGCCGACCAGTGCCGCGTCGATGCGCCCGGCGTCGACCAGGTCGCTCGCGATTTCGAGGAAGGTCAGCGCGCGCCGCGCATCGCCATCGGCCGCCTGGGCGAGGATCTTGCGCGCGTCGTCGTCGATATCGAGGTCGAGTTCGCCAAGCCCGTAATCACGATCGCACAGCGCGCGCTGGATAACCTGCTCGATCTCTTCGACGCCAATCGATTTCAGTACGTAGGTGCGCGTACGCGACAGCAGCGCGTTGTTCAGTTCGAAAGACGGGTTTTCCGTGGTCGCGCCGACGAACAGGATGGTGCCGTCCTCGATGTGCGGCAAAAACGCATCCTGCTGCGCCTTGTTGAAGCGATGCACCTCGTCGATGAACAGCACGGTCAGGCCGCCGTCCTGGCGCGCGATCTCGATCGACTCGCGAATGTCCTTGACCCCGGCGAGCACCGCCGACAGGGTGATGAAGCGTGCGTCGGAATACTCCGCAATCAGGCGCGCGATGGTGGTCTTGCCGGTGCCGGGCGGTCCCCAGAAAATCATCGAGTGCAGCTTGTTGGCTTCGATCGCAAGGCGCAGCGGCTTGCCCGGGCCGAGCAGGTGGGACTGGCCGACAACCTGGTCGAGACTGCGCGGACGCATGCGGTCGGCGAGTGGCTGGAAGCCCTTCTCCGCGCTGAACAGGTCGCTCATGTTGCCGCCTGGATCAGCCGCCGACGCCGTAGACGTCGACC
>JBFGQE010000084.1:0-10289 GCA_041564355.1 Gammaproteobacteria bacterium
CGCGACTCCGGCCGGCGGCGCCGGCAAAACCGCCGGATCGTGCGCCGCGGTCGGCAGGAAGGTCATGTACAGGGTTTCGCTCAACTGGTCGCCGGCGGCCGAATAGGTGAATTCGCGCAGCACATTGTCGCCGGAAACCTCGGCAACCAGGCGGTCGTTGCTGTCGAAGTAGCGCGTGGTCTTCAGCCCGTTACCGTCGATGGTCTGAATTTCGTTGCCAGCGGCATCGTAGAAATGCTGGATCAGCGGGCGTAAGGTTTGCAGGCCGCCATCGATCGTGTAAATCTGTGCTGAGGGTAAAATTTCACTCGCCAGGCGGTTGTTGTTGTCGTAGGTGAATTCGGTTTCGACGCCGCGCGGATCGGTCACTGAAATCTGGTTGCCGACGGCATCGTAAACGATACTGGTGCTGTTTCCGAGCGCGTCGGTTCGCACCACGACCCGGTCGTTCAGATCGTAGGTAAAACGAGTGACGCCGCCGTTGGCATCGACCTGCTCGACGACGTTACCGACCCTGTCGTAGACCGAGGACTGGACGAAGTCGAAACCGCCTGGATCGAAAGTCTCGCTGACCAGCCGGTTGTTGAGGTCGTAGGCAAATGTCGTTTGCCTGACCGCCGATTCGCCGGGATTGCTAATCGTTTCGCTGACCTGGTTATTGGCGCCATCGTAGGCGTATCGGGTGACGGTGCCGTCCACATCGGTGATTTCGATCAGGCGATTGTTGAGGTCGTAGATATAGTCGATTTCGCGCGGCGCGGCGGTATTGGCGAACTGAACCTCGCGCAACAGGTTGCCGGCGGCGTCGTATTCGAATTCGCTGCGGCGGCCGTCGGCTTCGGTGCGCACGACGATCCGGTTGTTACCATCGAAGACCGATGTCGAATTCCGGTCCTGCGCCGAAGTGGTCGCTACCGGCGGGGTGAAATCGTCGACCGTGCCGGCATAGCGCGCGAAATAAACCCGTTCGGCAATTCGGTTACCGACCGAATCGTAGGTAAATTCGTTGATGAAGCCTTCCGCGTCGAGAATGGAAATCAGGCGGTTGGCGCCGTCGAAGTAGAACCGCGCGACACGATTCAGCGCATCGGTCACGCGAATGCGGTTTCCGAGGCTGTCGTAGGCGAATTCGGTGCGGTTATTTTCGCCGTCGATTTCGGCCCTGACGCGGTTGTTCAGGTCGTATTCCTTGCGCGTCACCCGTTGATCGGCGCTGCCGGCGGCGGCGCGCACGATGACTTCATTGCCCATCGCGTCGTATTCGCGCTCGGTGCGAACGCCGATGCCGTCGATTTCGGCGGCCAGCCGGGCATTGCCGTCGTATTCGAAGTCGCGGTTGATCCAGACCTGGTTTCCGGCGCCGTCGTCACTTTGGAGAATAGCCTCGGTGATCAGGTTGCCGGTCTCATCGTAGGTATTGCGACTGATGCCGCCCTCGGGATTGACCGATTCGACGACGCGGTTGGCCAGATCGTAGTAAAAGCTGGTCGTGCGCGGCGCGCTGTTGGCGGCTTCGGTAACACTGGTCCGGTTGCCGACCGCGTCGTAACTGTAGGTAGTATCATTGCCCTCGCCGTCGGTCAGACGCGTCAGGCGGTCGGCCGCGTCGTAGGCGAAGACGTTGGTTTGCGCGAATGCTCGCGCGGCCTTGTCCGCGTCGTAACCGGCATCACCGGGATTTGCCAGATACAGGCCGTGCGTGACCCGGACCTGGTTGCCGAATACATCGTAGTCGATGTCGGTGCTGAACCCTTCGGGATCGGTAACCCGGGTTTGCCGGTCGAGCAAATCGTATTCGTAGAGAGTCGTGCGGGCGTCGCTGCCATCGGCGAACGATTGCGCGGTGCTCAGGATATTGCCGCGCAGATCGTAGGTATTGACGGTTAGCGTGCCACCGGCCGACAGGCTCGACAGCAGGCGCCCGAGGGCGTCGAAGGTGCTTAGCTGCTCGTAGCCGTTGGCGTTGATCGTCCGGACCTGGTTGCCGAGCACATCGTACTCGTACTCGGTGGCGAAGCCCATCGGATCGGTGATGCGCAGCAGTCGGTTGTCCAGATCGTACTGGTAAAGGGAGTGGCGTTCCTGCCCGACCAGGCCCACGGCCTGGATAGTTTCGATCTTGTTGCCGGCGCCGTCGTAGCGGTACTCGGTGCGTACGCCTTCGCCGTCGATGCCCGCCACGAGACGGTTGTCGCGGTCAAATTCGAAGCTGTTGACCCGCTCCTCGGCGAGCCCCGGCGCGAGCACCAGGCGCACGCGGTTGCCGGCGCCGTCGTAGGCCGATTCGGTGCGTTCGCCCTCGCCGTTGATTTCAGCGGTGCGGCGGTTGTTTCGATCGTATTCGAAGGTCTCGACGCGCTCAGCCGCCGAGCCGGCGGCACGGGTTATGCTGAGCACATTTCCGTTGCCATCGTAGCCCATCAGCGTGACCACGCCGAGGGGATCGGTCTGACTCGCATTCCGATTGTTGCGATCGTAGGTGAAACTGGTCAGGCGTTCGTCGATGGTGCCTAGCGCCTCGCGGCGCTCGAGCACGTTGCCGTTGGCATCGAGGCTCAACCGCGTGATCGTACCAGCGGCGTCGATGCTCTCGATCAGTCGGTCGGCGCGGTCGAATAGAAACTCGGAGCGGCGTTGATCGGTCGTGCCGCTGGCCTCGACCATCGCGGTGCGATTGCCACGGTCGTCGTATTCGAATTCGGTGTCGATTGCGAGCGGACTGGTTTCCCGAATCAATCGATTCACCGCATCGTAAGCGAAGACTTGGGCGCGGCCAATATCGCCTGTATTTGCCTGTGGCAGGCCGCTGGCCGGGGGCGAGACGCGTTCATCGTAAACTCGGCGTAATACGCGGTTGCCTACGGCGTCATAGGCGAGCTCGACCAGGTACCCCTCGGCGGTCAACATTGCAATTTCGCGGTTCAAATTGTCGTAATACGAACGGGTGACGGCAATGTCGGTACCGGCAAGATCGCGGAAAACGCGGCTTTGCACGCGGTTTCCGACCGCATCGAAGTCGAACTCGGTGCGAAAGCCTTCGGCATCGATACGCGCCGTGACGCGGTTTAGCCGGTCATACTCGAACGAGATCGTCTGATCGCCGGCGCCGGCGGCAGGGATCGGCCGAACCGCCGGATCGAGCGGCAAGGACAAGGCCTGCATGTGCAGGGTTTGCGAAACGACATTGCCGTTATTGTCGTAAACGTAAGAGGTCGCGAAACCTTCGGCATCGACCGACAGGTCGACCTCGTTGTTGGCATTGAAATACGCGACAGTGTGGTTACCGCGCGCGTCGGTGATCCGGTTGCGATTACCGCTACCGTCATAGTCGTAAGTGGTGAGATTACCTTCCGGGTCGACGATTTCGACGACCCGATTGTTGGCATCGAACAGGTATAGCGTCGCGTTGCCGTTCGCGTCGATCTCGGTCGTTCGATTGCCGTTCTCGTCATAAACGAAGCGGGTGAGATTCCCGAGTGCGTCGCGCTGTTCGACCAGTCGATCGTTGAGGTCGTAGGTAAAAGTATCCGTTGCGGAGTCGGCGGTATTCGCGGCCCTGGTAACGGCAGTGCGGTTGTTGACCGGGTCGTAAGCGTAATGCGATTCGATACCGTCGGCGGCAGTTTGCACGATCAATCGGTCCTTCGCGTCGTAGGCGAAGGTTGTCGTGCGCCCCAGTGGATCGGTTTGTTGCAACAGGTTATCGACCGCATCGTAGAAAAATTCACTGATGCCACCCTCTGCATCCGTGATCCGAATCACTCGGTCAATTGCGTCGAACTCTGTTGTTGTCGCATTTCCCCGGCCATCGACTGATTCGATCAGGTTGTAAACACGATCGTAATCATTGCTTACGACGCTACCTTCGGCATCGATGGCGCGGCGTAAATTATTCTCCGCGTCATATTCGAAAACGGTCAGTTGCTCGTCTGCGGTTCCGCTCGCGGTTCTTTGTTCGATACGGTTGCCGCGGACGTCGTAGGTAAACCGGGTAATGCGACCCTCGGCGTCGGTGGTGGCGACGCGCCGATCGCCGGGATCGAATTCGAAGCGAGTAACACCACCGCGAGCGTCGATAAGCGCCAGACGATTGCCGACGCCATCGTACTCGAATCGCGTTTCGAAGCTCAGGGGGTCGATTATTTTGACATTGCGATTCAACGCGTCGTAAACGAACTGCGTAGCGTTACCACGGGCATCGGTGACGCGAAGTCGATTGCCTAGGGCATCGTACTCGAAGCTTTGCCGATTGGCCTCCGGGTCGATTTGGCTGATGACACGATTGTTCAAATCGTACTCATAGTTGTGGGTGCGCGCGTCGGTTGTTCCGGCGGCTCGAGTTTCGCTCAGCAAATTGCCGAAATCGTCATACTCGCGACGGGAAACTACACCCAGAGGATCAACGGTGTCGGTAAGGCGATCGAGACCGTCGTAAATAAACGAGGTTTCGCGGCCCAGCGCATCGACCTGCGCGACACGGTTGGAATTGCCGTCATAACGGAAACGGGTTTCCTGCCCCAAAGCATCGGTGCGACCAATCTGGCGATTCAATGCGTCGAATTCGAATTGGGTAACCCGGCCCAGATGATCGGTTTTACTCAACTGGTTGCCCACCCTGTCGTAGGTAAAGCGGCTGGTATACAAATCGCGCAGGGCCTGTTGATCAGCCGTGCTCAAATCAGCGACCAGCGCGGCATATCCGAGTTCCTGTCGAATCTCCTGGTAGATCGCTGCGTTGCTCTCGGCCAAGGCATTGCCAACGCCATCGGTTTGTGCAATCAACTGGTTGAACTCGTCGTAAACGAAGCGAGTGATCTGCGCATCGTCGACATTGACGACAGTTTGTCCGACCGAGACGTCGGCTCCGATAATTACCGCCGTACGATTTTCGCGACTGTCGTACTGAAAAATAGTCTTGATGCCGTTCGCGTCTTCAACGGACACCACCTTGTCGTCCTTATCGAAGGTAAACTTCGTGCTGTTGCCATTTTCGTCGATGGTTTCGATCTGATTCCCGTTGGCATCGAATACATGTTCGATCGTGTAGCGAGTCGGCAGGCCGGTTTGCGGATCTATGACTTCAGGCAAGATTTCCCGAATCAAGCGGTTATTGCCGTCATATTCGAAATTCATCGTGTTGCCGTTGGCGTCGACCACCTCGACCCGGTTGCCCGGCGCATCGTAGCCAAATCGAGTGACGTTTCCCTCCGCATCGATTTGCGTAGTCAGTTGATTTTCCTCGTCGAAACTGAATTGCACGATCTGCCTGCGCGCGGCGGAGAGCTGAACTCCGGCGACAACCTGAACGCGATTGTTATTGGCGTCGTAGGACATTCGGGTGATGTGCCCATTTGCGTCCGTTTGTTCGCGGAGCAGGTTATTCTGGTTAAAAAAGATATCGGTGGCGAACCCGCGGTTATTGGTGACTCGAACGCGATTGCCCTCGCCGTCATAGGCAAACGAACTTCGGTACTGCGTCGGTATACCGTTCTCGTCGCCCACCTCGGCGGTAATTACCTCCACCAGTTTGCGGCGGGTGTCATATCTAAACTCGGTTCGGCGGCCCTCGTCGTCGACGGTCGCCGTTCGGTTTCCGACCAGGTCATATTCGGAGGTCGTGATCCGGTCCTGCAGCGGATCGGTTTCCGACCGATCGATCTTGGCCAGTAAATTGTTGTTCCGATCGTAAACGTGAGTGACGGTATGCCCATTGGCATCGGTGACGCTGATGCGATTACCGACCGCGTCATAGGTGAAGATCGTGACGTGCCCCTCGGGGTCGGTTACGCTAAGCAACCGATCATCGGCGTCGTAGGTAAACGAGGTTACGCCACCATTGCCGTCGATAGTCTGGGTCAGATTGCCAAAATGATCGTATTCGCTGAAGGCATGGTTACCTTCGGCGTCGGTGCTGCTGATTTGATTGCCGAAGGCATCGTAAGCGTAGGTCGTAACTTGCTGCTTGGCCGGATCCACCAGGTCGTTGGGGTCCAGAAATACCGTACGCTGAACCTGATTGCCGAAGCCGTCGTAAGCGAAGCGGGTAATGTCGCCGCCCGGATCTCTGCGCTCTATCAGGTTTTGATTGCTATCGTATTCGAAAAAGGTCGAATGCAGGTCCAGAATCGCCTGCACGTCGGCCGCGCTCAAGTTGGCGACCAGGGGAGCAAAGCCCAGTTCGACGCGCCTGTCCTGATAAAGCTGCTCGTCGCTGCTGACCAACGCGTTTCCCATCGGCGTCGTACTGCTCGCGATCTTGTTGAATGCGGTGTACGTGTAGGTAGTCAGATTGCCCGCGTTATCAGCGATGCTGATAACGTTGCCATTGTCGTCATAAGCGAAATTTCGGGTAAAAGCCTCGAGGAGTGTATTCTTGTCGGCTTCCGACAAATCGCCGACCAGTTTGCCGTTGCCGCCTGCATCGACGATTCCGAGTTCCTGCCTGACCTTGCGGTAATACGGGCTATCGCTGCTAATCGCGGCAAATCCGTTGCGGTCGGTTATCGCGATAAGATTGGCATCGCTATCGTATAGATAGGTGGTTTTGAATCCCTGCTGATCGACGACCTCGGTGATATAGCCGTCGTCGCGATAGGTATAGGACAGGCTGTGCTGCTGGCGAATCGCGTCGACCTGCAGCTGGTAAGCGGGATTGGTAGCCGCCTGGTTCGGATCGTATATTTCGTAAAAACCGTTTTCCAGCCGCCACACGCTGTACTCGGCATCGTTCGAATAGGCCCGGTTATTGCCCAGCGCGTCGACCACCGTGGTCGTGCCGCCGTCGAAGAACTTGTCTTCGTTGGTGGCGTTCGGATCGGTCGTCGTATCGGCCTTGCCGTTCTTGAAGTGTCCCAGCTTCTTGCCGTTGCCGCTGGTCGTGCCGTTGGTATTGGTGCTGCCCGGGGTGCTGAACTGGAAATCGTAGTCGAAGGTCGTGATACCGCCCTCGGCATCGATGATCCGGGTAACGGTCTGCGCGGTGGCCTGGTTGTTGCCGCGCCAGTTCACCGTATCATACTGAAGGGATATTTCGCGGCTATCGTAGGTTTCGAGCTGGCCGGCGACGACCTGGGTGTTCGGCAGGACGACGCGCTCGAGAAAGCCGTTGTTGGTGTAGAAGTATTTCGTGCTGTGGCCGTAGCGGTCGATCACCTCGGACAGGCGCCCGCTCTCGTAGCGATATTCGACCAGCACGCCCTGGGTTTCGTCGGTAATCTGAAAAAGGTGGCCGTTCAGGTAGACGTAGTTGATCACGTGGCCCTGGTCGTCGAGGACCTGCACCAGGCGATCCGATTCGTAGACGTAATCGACGCGCACGCCGTTGGTGTCGACCCAGCTCAGCAACCGCCCCTGGCTGTCGAAACTGAGTTTCGACTGGTTCGCTCGCGTGAGGATATACGAAGGCTCGTTGGTGCCGGTGGTGCCCAGGTCCTCTATGGTCTCGAACGCGCCGGCGCCGTCGGTCGAAACGTACAGGCCGGTCGCGGTATCGAGCTGATAGTCAAAAAACGATCCATCGCCGTACTCGACCTCGAAATACTGCTGGCCGCCGTCGTTGCGGACATCGAGACGTACCCAGGTCGACCAGGTCCAGCGCGCATCCTCATGCTGGTGCGCGTCGCTCGCGCGGCCGCGGGCGTTGTAGGTGCGAACCAGCGAATAATCGTCACCGAGGCTGGGCAGGTACGCATCCTGGTGTTGAATCGAGAGATTGCCGTTCGAGACATTGACGAATAGCTGTGTTGCGTGACCGGGATCACCGAGATGTGTGCGATCGTTTCGATTGAGCAGCGTCAACGAGCTGTCGAGCAGTCCGGTTTCGTGTCCACCGATGATTACCGCCATGGTTCGATATCCTCTTTTCTACTTGGTATACGGCCTAATTGCGGCGAACGCGCACCGGGTGGAATACTGGACCGCCCTCGGTTTACCGCCTTTTCGGCACCGGTCTTATTACTTATCCGAATATTTGCGCCCCGGTTTAGGGGGCCAGTGACGATTTATTCCATAATCCCGGGCCCGGAGATATGATCGAGACCCGCGCCTGCGGGATATTGCCGCCCGTTCCCGAGTTCGCGGGGCCGAATTGACAGCTTCGAGCGACGTGATATCGCACCGAGGGCCCGCCCTCGCGCCACCGCGCGGGCGCCGTCTATCGGAATGAAATGAGATGCCTGGCTGCGTCAACGGCCGGTGCGAACTCGAAGCAACCGGTGACCGTAAGGTCGTTGCACGCGGCAGTGGCGTGAAGGGGGGCTGTCAGGCGATTGACACCGGGTCTCCTTCAATCGGGTCCAACCGCTCGATCCCGTGTTTCCGCGGCGGGTTGCGACCCGCAAGACCGCGTCTTCTCGAGCGCTCTCAGCGGAGGTCTTGATCCACGAATCTAACGCAACCTTGGTCGGCGCGACGGCCTTCAGGCGTTTTCCATGCCGGCCATGACGTCGACACCGGCCGGGGGAAGCCAGGACTTCGCCTCGCCGGCGTACTCGTTGCCGGGATTGCCCATTACCGTCGTGCGCCACATCAGCCGGTCGTAGCGCGCGGCGTCGTACCAGGTCGCGCAGTGCAGCAGGTTGCGGTTGTCGCCGATCAGCAAGTCGCCCGGCGCCCACGCGTGCACGTAGACGAACCCGGGCCGGGTCGCGTGCGCGAGCAGTTGCCGTATTAGCTTCGCACCCTCGCCGTCCGGGCCGGGCTCGAGCCCGGCGATCGGCCCGTCGACGTAATCCAGTTGCTTTTCCTCGCAGATGTAGAGCGCCGGCTCGCCGGTTACCGAGTGCCGGAGGACCAGCGGGTGTCGTTGCGGCTGCTGGTGCGGTAAGAGTTCCAGCGGGATCTCGCCGGCCTCGCCCGCAGCGCGCGAGCGGCCGATCCAGCCCTGCGCGTGGATGCCCTCGAGCCCGTCGAGCCGGTCCCGCAGGTCCCGATCGAGCGCCGCGCAGGCCGCGGTGCAATCGGCGTACAACGTCTGGCCCTGGTCGCGCGGCGGCACGTCGAGCGCGTGCAGCAGCGACACGTCCGGCGGCGGGCGGCGGTAACTCTGGTCGGTGTGCCAGTTGACCTGGTGCGGAAACTGTACGCGCAATTCGCCGCCGTCGCGCCCGGTGCGTGGCGGCGGCGGCTGATTGCACGGCGGGCGGTTCGACAGCACCAGGATTTCGGCAACCGAATCGTGGAAGAAGCGCGCGCCGGTCAGCGTCTGGCGATAATCCTCGACCTCCGGACCGAAAGCGCGGCTCAACTCGACCAGCGCCGCGGGCCGCGCGCGGATCCCGTCGAGACCGCGAATCAGCATCAGTCCGCGGGCGGCATAGAAGGCGTCTAGCAGCGTGTCGCGATGCCGCGCGAACGCGTCGAGGACGGCCTCGGGTTCGAGCCGATCGAATTCGACGCCGATGCCGAAGCCGTCGTCGGCGAGCGAATACAGATGATAACCGTCGCGCCCGGGCATCGCTCGCGCCGCGATTGAACAGACGCCAAAGATACCATGAATCCCGCCCGCGCGGTCTCGCCCGGCGGCCAGCCGTTCAGTCGAGATCTAGCACGAGTTCGACGGGCTTGTGGTCGGATGCGGCGCATTCGTCATCGATCGCGACGCCGGCAATCGCGTCGACGAGATCAGGGGTGACGAGGATGTGGTCGATCTTGCCCCGCGAATGCCAGTCGTCGCCGTGTGCGCGCTTGCGGGTGGGCGAATTGGCTTTGTCCGGATCCGCAACCGCCCAGCAATCGACCAGCCCGGTCAGCTCGAGCAACAACGCGAACTCGGGCGATCGCGGGTTCGAATTGAAATCGCCGCAAACGACCGCGCTCGCCGGCATCGGCGGCGCGGGCTCGCCGTGGCCCCAGTCGAATCCGTCGATATCGGTCTTGCCCGACCACGCGCCGCCCTCCGCCGGCGCGCGCCCGAAGCGTTCCGCGAACGCGGCAACCTGCGCCTGGCGCTCGGGCGATTCGAGATAGCCGGCGTGGTAACTGTATACGCGCAGGTCGCGCGACCCGGTAGTGATCACCGCTTCGACGCAGCTCATCTGCATGTTGAACCGGTCGTGGTAATGCTGCTTCGGCAGGTTATAGGTGCGCGTGCTCAGGATCGGCCAGCGCGACAGGATCAGGTTGCCGTGACGGCGACGACGGTTGACGATGCGCCCGGAGCCGTCGCGATAACTCGCGTCGACGTCGAAGCTCGAGCCGTAGACGCTGTAATACTCCGGCAGCAGGCGCGCGATCTCGGCCGGCTGGTCGACATCGCCGCTGCGCTGCCAGTGTTGCTCGACTTCCTGCAG